>NZ_JBEOSD010000018.1:0-75370 GCF_040302735.1 Streptomyces sp. NPDC097619
CTGGAGTTCACACGAGTGCTCCTCCTATCGCGCTGCCCACCCGACCCCCCCCGGGGCTGCGCCCCGGACCCCCCACGGGGCTGCGCCCCGGACCCCCCACGGGGCTGCGCCCCGGAACCCGGCCTCTCGCGGACCCCCGGCCCCCGCCACCATCCGCGAGCCTCGCCCCCCCCGGGGAAGGTCGGGTCAACTGGAGGTCGGGGCGGATTCCAGGGTGGTGGTCATGTCCAGGGCGCGTTCGCCGTCGGCCACCAGGACGCCGCCCTGGACGCGTTGGAAGGTGACGCGGCCGTTGACGATGCGGGGGAAGCCGCCGACCGCGCGCATGTCCTGGTAGCGCCAGCTGAGGTCGGGGGTCAGGCCGCCGGTCTTGACGCCCTCCGCGCGGTCCAGGGCGCGGGCCAGGCGCCTGGCGGTGATCTCCTCGTCGCCGAGGGAGCGGACGACCTCGGCGAGCACGGTGTAGGCGATCCAGGTGGTCTGGGTGCCGGTGTCCGCCGGGTCCACGCGGTCGTCGGCGAACGCCTCCTTGGTGATCACGTCGCGCATCGGCTTCCACAGCGGGTCCGTGGCCACCGGGTACCAGCCGGTGACGTAGGCGCCCTCGAAGGGGCCGTCCTTGCCGCCGGTGCGGTTCACGAGGCCCTGGCTGACGCTGCCGAGCACGGAGGCCACCTGGACCCGGTCCTCCCCGGCCACCCGGCGGAAGGAGTCGAAGAAGGTCTCGGTGCGCTCCCCGAGCGTGGCCGTGACGCAGCTCTTGCCCCCGGAGCCGGATCCCGAGCCGGATCCCGAGCCGGATCCCGAGCCGGAGCCGTCGGACCGCCCCGACTTGCGCAGGGCCTCGCGGGCCACCGCGCTGTAGTCGGTGGCGTCCTCCGCGGCCCGGACGTCCGCGGCCTGCTCCCCCTCGCCGGAGCGCAGCCCCGCGTTCAGGAGCAGCGGCAGCACGTCCCCGGGCTGGGTGTCGGGCCGGACCAGGGCGACCTTGTCGCAGACGCGGGCGAGCTGGCGTCCCGTACCGGCGAGCAGGGCCGGTTGGCCGCCGTTGACCGGGTACGACAGGGAGGACTGGAACTCCTCCGGGGAGGCCCCGTAGCCGCCGACGTAGGGGATGCCCGCGGTCTCCAGCGGGGCCAGGAAGGCCCGGCCGTGTTGGCTGTACGAGCCGACGACGGCCACCGCCTCCTCGCGGACGGCCCGTCGGGCGCACTCGGCCGCCCCCGCCGGGGTGTTCCGCTCGTTGCAGGTCAGGACGCGCAGGGTGCGGCCGTTCAGCCCGCCGTTGGAGTTCACCCAGCGCGCGTACGCCTTGGCCATGGCGGGCATGCCCGGCATGTTGGTGGCGTTGGTCTGCTCCGGTGCCCAGGTCATGACGGTGAGGGGCTCCCCGGCTCCCCCCGGTTCGCCGGGGAGCGCCCCGCAGCCGGTGAGGAGCGACGCCCCGATCGCCGTACACAGCGCCGCCCCGAGGGCCGCGGAGGTGGTGGAGCGAGGAGGAAGGATGCGTCGCCTACCGGTCATGTGCACGCACAATTCCGCGCCGCCGGTAACGGCCGAGCGCGGCGCGGTGATCAGTGAGTGACATCACGGTGAACGGCCGGGGAGTCAAGGCGGGCGCCGGGGGAACGTACGATCGACGACCGTGACATTCGTCCAAGCTTCGAAGAACCCCTCCCGTCGGGGCGGCCGCTCCTCCACCATGGGCGGCATGCCGCTGAACGACATGCCCTGGTGGCGCTGGCGCAGCAACGTGCGCTCGGCGCTGCACATGCTCTCCGACCCCGCCTTCCACGAGCAGTGCTGGCTCGCGGGCCAGGAGGGGTACGGGGACGTCACCGACGCGGTCTACCGGCTCGTCGAGGACACCTGGCTGGACAGCTGGTCCGCCGAGAAGTACGTCGGGACGATCTTCCGGGACTCCCAGGAGGCCGCCCTCGTGGACGTGGCCGTCCTGCGCGTGCTCCGGATCCTGCACCAGGTCGGGCCGGACGCCGAGGTGTCCGCCTACCTGGACCACCACGGTTGGCCGGAGGCCGTCCGGGCCGCCCGTGACGCCCACGTGCGCCTTGCCACGGCCGACGGCGAGGACCCCGACCTCCCCCCGCGGACCCTCGACGCGCTGCGCCTGGCGACCCACGGCGCCTGACGGACTGCTGACCGGCCCGCGGAATGTGAAAGTCTCTGGGGTCATGAGCGCCCCGCACGAGGCCACCGAGGCCCAGCCCCAGCAGTACGTCCTGACGCTGTCCTGCCCCGACAAGCAGGGCATCGTGCACGCCGTGTCGAGTTATCTCTTCATGACCGGCTGCAACATCGAGGACAGCCAGCAGTTCGGAGACCGGGACACCGGACTCTTCTTCATGCGGGTCCACTTCTCCGCCGACGCCCCGGTGACCGTGGACAAGCTGCGGGCCAGCTTCGCGGCGATCGGCGACTCCTTCCGGATGGACTGGCAGATCCACCGCTCCGACGAGCGGATGCGGATCATCCTGATGGTTTCGAAGTTCGGGCACTGCCTGAACGACCTGCTGTTCCGCTCCAGCATCGGCGCGCTGCCCGTGGAGATCGCGGCCGTGGTCTCCAACCACACGGACTTCGCGGAGCTGTCGGGCTCGTACGACGTGCCCTTCCACCACATCCCGGTGACCAAGGCCAACAAGGCCGAGGCCGAGGCGGCCCTGCTGGAGCTGGTGCGCGCCGAGAACGTCGACCTGGTGGTCCTGGCCCGCTACATGCAGGTCCTCTCCGACGACCTCTGCAAGGCGCTCAGCGGCCGGATCATCAACATCCACCACTCGTTCCTGCCGAGCTTCAAGGGCGCCAAGCCCTACCACCAGGCCCACGCCCGCGGGGTGAAGCTGATCGGGGCCACCGCGCACTACGTGACCGCGGACCTCGACGAGGGCCCGATCATCGAGCAGGAGGTCGAGCGGGTCGGCCACGAGGTCACCCCCGACCAGCTCGTCGCCATCGGGCGGGACGTGGAGTGCCAGGCCCTGGCGCGCGCGGTGAAGTGGCACAGCGAGCACCGGGTGCTGCTCAACGGCGCCCGCACCGTCGTCTTCGCCTGAGGCGCCCCCGCCGGTGCTTCGCCGGAACGGCGGCCCGGCGGGGCCCGGCTCAGAGGCGGCTGAGGGAGGCGAGGGCGGTCAGGACCTCGTGGACGGCCTCGCGGTCCCCGTGCTGACCGGCGGCGGCCTCCCGCGGCGGCACGTGCCCGGCGGCCAGCCGGCAGAACTCCACCCCTTCCAGGGCGACCTCCGCCACCAGATGCTCCTCGGTGGCGGAGGGGGCCGCGGCCGGGGAGTCCAACGGGATGTCCCAGGTGCCGCCGCCCGCGCCCTCGATCTCCAGCCGCAGTGTCCGGCCCGGGGCCCCGGCCGCCACCAGGGACCGAGCCGGGGAGGCCAGCCCCGCCCGGCGCCGGGCCGCGAGGGTGCCGGGCAGCAGCCGGGCCGCCAGGTCCACCAGCTGGTGCAGGTGGGCCCCCGCCGGCGGGTCGTACGGGTAGGCCACCGCCTCCGCGATGTCCTCCGCGTGCACCCAGCACTCGAAGGCCCGCTCCAGCAGGGCGTCGGCCAGCGGCAGCGCGAACTCCCCGTAGGGGACGGTCAGGTCGGAGGCGCCCGGGGCGAAGGAGACCGTGCGGACCAGGGTGTGGCCCTGCTCCCGCCAGGCGCTCCGCACCCGACGGGTCAACGGCCGCCCGCCCGCCGTCCACAGCAGTTCGGTGCGCTCGGCCGGCCCCGCGGCGGTGGGCGCGCCGGGGCCGAGCGGGTCGTCGAGGCCGAGGGCCCGCGCCACCAGCCCGTCCACGGCCAGCAGGTGGCCGATCACGCCGGCCACCGTGGTGCGCCGCGAGCCCGGATCCGGTTCGTCGAACCAGCGCAGCCGCACCGGGGCGTGCCAGTCCGCGTCGCCGATGTCGGCGAGGAGGGCGTCCAGTCGGGCGGTCTCCGCGTCGTACGGGGCGGCCCAGGTCGGCACCGGGGTGCGGGCCGGGCGGCGGCCCAGGCAGCCTTCGAGGACCCGGGAGCGCAGGACCGGGTCCAGGTCGAGGGATTCCTCGCGGTGCAGTAAAGCGACGGCGTCGCGCAGCCGCAGGGCCTCTTCGGCGCAGGGGGCGCAGGTGGTGAGGTGCCCCTCCACGGCCTCGGTCTCCTCCGCCGAGCAGGCCGCCAGGGCCCACGCGCCGAGCAGGGACTTCAGCAGGGCGTGGGAGGGGCCGGAGGGGGACGGGGCGGGAGCGGCAGAGTTCATCGGGTGGTTCCGTAGCCGGGCGGGGCCGACCCCTCACCGGGGACGAGGTTCGCGGTGGACAGGAGCTGGAGGCCCAGGCGGAGTCGGCGCCGGGCCTCGTCCTCGGTGACGCCGAGGTCCTCGGCGGTCTGGCGGTAGTCCCGGCGCTGGAAGTACGCCAGTTCGAGGGCGGCCCGCAGCGGGGCGGGCATCGAGGTCACGATGTAGTCGGCGCGGGCGGCGGCGGAGGCCCGGCGCACCTTCTGCTCCAACTCCTCGCGGGAGGAGCCGGGTCGGCCGGATTCCGCCTCCCGGAGCCGGGCCACCGCCCGGCCCTGGGTGATCCGGGCCACCCAGGAGCGCAGCGAGCCCTGGTGGGGGTCGAAGGCGTCCGGGTTCTCCCAGATGTAGCCGAAGACCTCGCGGGTGAGGTGGTCGGCGGCCTTCTCGTCGCCGAGGACCCGGTGGGCCAGGCCGTGGACCAGTGAGGCGAAGCGGTCGTACAGCTCGCCGAGGGCGGCCGCCTCGCCGCGGGCGAGGCGCTGTTGCATCCGGTGGTCCCAGCGCGGTGGCGCGTCCTTGGCCATGGAGTCCCCCCGCCTTCCGTAGCGGTCTCTGCCGACCCGTTGAATGTAGTCGGCAACGGCCCTCTTGCGCCTTCTTTGGCCGAAGGTGCAGCGGAGCGTAATCCTCCGTGTTAGTGCGCCTCCTGTGACGCGCCCCGGCGCGCGCCCCCTGCGCGGGGCGGGTGCGGCCACTTGACCGTCCGCTTCGCTTAACGTCCCGGCCATCGAGGGCTTACGCTGCCGCCTGTCTTGAACTGCACCCCACCGCACACGTGAAGGCGGAACGCCGACCATGGACAGCGCAGAGTACGAGCGCAAGATCGCTTCCCGATTCGCCTCCTTCGACCAGGACGGCAACGGGTACATCGACCGGCAGGACTTCAACGCGGCGGCCAAGGCGGTCCTCGCCGAATTCGGGGTGGCCGCGCGCTCCGACCGGGGACAGGCCCTGTACGACGGGGCCGAGGCGTTCTGGCAGGGCATGGCCGGGATCGCCGACGTGGACGGGGACCAGCGCGTCACCCGCGAGGAGTTCGTCACCGGGGCCGCGAAGCGGCTGCGGGACAGCCCGGCCCGGTTCGGGGAGATCGCCCGGCCCTTCCTGCACGCGGTGCTGGCCGCGGCCGACGAGGACCGCTCCCGGTCCGGCGCCGACCCGCGGGTCCTGGCCCGCGTGATGAAGGTGCTCGGCGCTCCCGAGGAGGACGCCGACCGGCTCGCCGCGGGGCTCCCCGTGGGCGAGGACGGCCGGGTCGCCGAGAACACCATCATCACCGCCTTCGCGGGCTACTGCGGGGTGGAGCCCCCGGACGCCTGAGCACTGCCGCGACGCCCCTCACCCCCGCCCGAACCGCTCCCTGAGCTTGTACTTCAGGACCTTGCGCAGGGTCTCGTTGCGGGGGAGGGCGTCGAGCAGCTCCAGCTGCTCCGGCAACTTGTGCGTGGCGAGCCCCTCCGCCCGCAGGTACGCCGTGACCTGCTCCAGCGTCAGCGGATCGGCGTCGGCGCGCTGTTCCACCACCGCGCAGACCCGTTCCCCGCGCTCCGGGTCGGGCAGTCCGATCACGGCCGCGTCGGCCACGCCCGGGAGCCGGTGCAGCAGGTCCTCGATCTCCTTCGCCGAGACGTTCTCCCCCTTGCGGATGATCACGTCCTTGCTGCGCCCGGTGAGGACCAGGTAGCCCTCGGCCGTCAGGTGCCCCAGGTCCCCGGTGATCAGGTAGCCCTCGGGGTCGAAGACCTCGGCCGTCTGCTTCGGGTCCAGGTAGCCCCGGCAGACCGCCTCGCCGCGGAGTCGGACCTCCCCGTCGGTCCCGGCCGGGAGCGGGGTGCCGGCGGCGTCCGTGATCCGTATCGACATGCCCGCGGGCGGTCGGCCCTCGGTGCCGGCCAGGTGGTCCGCGGTGTCCCCGGGGAAACCCATGGTGATCATGGGGACCTCGGTCATGCCGTAGCCGTGGGTGAGCTCGCAGCCCAGCTCCCGGACCACCGCGTGGTAGACCTCCGGGGGTTTGGGGGCGCCGCCGCCCGCGAGCAGCCGCAGGGTAGGGATCAGCGGGGTGCCGGGGTCCTTGCGCTGTTCGGTCAGGAACATGGAGTAGAAGGCGGTGGAGCCGCCCGCCACCGTGACCCCGTGCGCCCGGTAGCCCGCCAGCGCGGCGGGTAGCTCGAACTTCTCGAAGAGCACCGCCGGGAAGCCGTACAGCAGCAGCATCACCAGGTAGTCGGGGCCGCCGATGTGGGCGTACGGGAAGGCGATGGAGCCCACGTCCTCGGGGCGCAGCCGCAGGGCGTGGGCCAGGCAGGAGCCGCCGGCGATCAGGGAGCGGTCGGTGTGGAGCACGCCCTTGGGGTCCGAGGTGGTGCCGGAGGTCCAGTAGATCCAGCGGACCTCGGTGCCGGAGGAGGGCGGGGCGGGCAGGGCGGCCGGATCGCCCTCGGGGAGTTCCCCGTACGCCTCGAAGACCCCGCGGGCGCCGAGCCGGGCCGCCATGGCGGTGTGGTCGAAGCCGCGCCAGGTGCCCGGGACAGCGAAGTGCTCGGCTCCGGACTCGCGGAGGGCGAAGCCCGTCTCGCGGTCGCGGTAGAAGGGGATCACCGGGGTCTGTACGGCGCCCAGTCGGGCCAGGGCCAGGGAGAGCAGCACCGTCTCGATGCGGGTGGGCAGCTGCCAGGCGACCACGGTGCCGGGGCCGATGCCGCGGGCGTGGAGTCCGGCGGCGGTGCGTTCGGCGCGGTCGTGGAGGGCGCCGAAGGTGAGGGTGCGGCCGGTGTCGGCCTCGATGAGGACCGGGGCGGTGGGGGTGCGGCGGGCCCGGCGGGCGACCAGTTCCCACAGGGTGTGGGAGCGGGACAGCTCGTGGGCCTCGGCGAGGGCCGGTCCGCCGCCGGCGGCGGGGCGCGCGGCGGATTCCGTGCCGGTCGTGCCGCCGGGGTCCGTGCCGGTCGTGCCGCCGCTTTCGGGCGGGGTCCCGGTCGCGGTCTCGGTGCCGGTGTCCGTCATGGCCGACCTCCGGGGATGCGGGCTGACGTGTGGGCTGACGCTTCGTCAGATCGAGTGCAGAGCGTAGGGCGCTGCCGCTTGTCGGTCCAGGGGTCGCGAGGCTAGCGTGGTGCTGTGTTTCTGACGATCCATCAGATCCATTGGAGACGGACCGCCGGGAACCCGACCTCAGGAAGCTCTCCGCCCGCCGGAAACTCTGCGCCGTGAGTCGAGGAGAACGCATGCACAGGCCGGAACCGCCGGAACAGCCGGCACAGCCCGAACTGCCCCGGATCGTCAGCGTCGACGACCACGTGATCGAACCCGCGCACCTCTTCGACACGTGGCTGCCCGCCCGGTACCGGGACCGCGGACCCCGGCCGCTCACGGCGGGCATCGGAGAGCTCGTCTACACCGGCGGCAAGTACGTGATCTCCATGGACCCCGACGGGCCGCCCACCGACTGGTGGATCTACGAGGACCTGAAGTTCCCGTACAAGCGGAACATCGCCGCCGTCGGCTTCGACCGGGACGACATGACCCTGGAGGGCATCACCCGCGCCGAGATGCGCCGCGGCTGCTGGGACCCCAAGGCCCGGCTCGCCGACATGGACCTCAACCACGTCGAGGCCAGCCTCTGCTTCCCGACGTTCCCCCGCTTCTGCGGCCAGACCTTCGCCGAGGCCAAGGACAAGGAGGTCGCCCTCGCCTGCGTCCGCGCCTACAACGACTGGATGGTCGAGGAATGGTGCGGGGACAGCGGCGGCCGGCTGATCCCGCTGTGCATCATCCCGCTCTGGGACATCGACCTGGCGGTCGCGGAGATCCGCCGCAACGCCGCCCGCGGGGTCCGCGCGGTCACCTTCTCCGAGATCCCCACCCACCTGGGCCTGCCCTCGATCCACTCCGGCTACTGGGACCCGTTCTTCGCCGTCTGCCAGGAGACCGGCACCGTCGTCAACATGCACATCGGGTCCTCCTCCCAGATGCCCGCCGCCTCCCCCGACGCCCCGCCCGCCGTCCAGGCCTCCCTCAGCTTCAACAACGCCATGGCCTCGATGATGGACTTCCTCTTCAGCGGGGTCCTGGTGAAGTTTCCGCGGCTCAAGCTGGCCTACAGCGAGGGCCAGATGGGCTGGATCCCGTACGCCCTGGAACGCGCCGACGACGTCTGGCGGGAGCACCGCGCCTGGGGCGGGGTCCGCGGCCTCATCCCCGAACCGCCCTCCACCTACTACTACCGGCAGATCTTCTGCTGCTTCTTCCGCGACAAGCACGGCATCGCCGCCCTCGACGTCGTCGGCCGGGACAACGCCACCTTCGAGACCGACTACCCGCACGTGGACTCCACCTTCCCGCACACCAGGGAAGTCGCCCTCGACCACGTCGGCGGACTCGACGAGGAGACCGTCTACAAGCTGATGCGCGGCAACGCCATCCGCATGCTCGGGCTCGACCTCGACCGGGACCGCGTGCCGGGCGGGGCCCGCCAGTGGACCTGACCCCCACCGAGGAGGAGCGGGAGTTCCGGGCCCGGCTGCGCGCCTGGCTGGCCCGGACCCTGCCCGAGCTGCCGGCGCGCCCCGAGCCCGCGGACTGGCCCGGGCGCCGCGCCTACGACCTGGGCTGGCAGCGCCGCCTGTACGAGGCCGGGTACGCGGGACTGCACTGGCCCGTGGACGCCGGCGGACAGGGCGCCACCCCCACCGAGCACCTGATCTTCCTGGAGGAGACCGAACGGGCCGGGGCCCCCTACGTCGGGGCCAACTTCGTCGGCCTGCTGCACGCCGGCCCCACCATCGCCGCCGAGGGCACCCCGGACCAGCGCGCCCGCTGGCTGCCCCCCGTCCTCCGCGGCGAGGAGGTCTGGTGCCAGGGCTTCTCCGAGCCCGACGCCGGCTCCGACCTGGCCGCCCTGCGGACCCGCGCCGTCCGCGACGGCGACGCCTACGTGGTCTCCGGATCCAAGATCTGGACCTCCCACGCCGAGGTCGCCGACTGGTGCGAACTCCTCGTGCGCACCGACCCGCGGGCCCCCCGACACCGCGGCATCAGCTGGCTCGCGATGCCCATGGACGCCCCCGGCGTCACCGTGCGGCCGCTGCGCACCCTCGCCGGGTCCACCGAGTTCGCCGAGGTCTTCCTCGACGAGGTGCGCATCCCCGTCGACCACCGGATCGGCGCCGAGAACGACGGCTGGCGGGTCACCATGGTCACCCTCTCCTTCGAGCGGGGCACCGCCTTCGTCGGCGAGGTCGTCGCCTGCCGCCGGGTCCTCGCCGAACTGGCCGCGCACGCCCTGCGGACCGGGGCCTGGGACGACGTACCGCTGCGCCGGACCCTGGGCCGGCTGGCCGCCGAGTTCGCCGCGCTGTGGCGGCTCACCCAGTGGAACGTCTCCGAATCCCAGCGCACCGGGGGCATACCCGGCACCGGCGGCTCCGTCTTCAAGCTCCGCTACTCGCACGCCCGGCAGGAGCTCTTCGACACGGCCGCCGCCGTCCTCGGGGCGGATTCCCTCGTCCTGGACGGCGAGGGCGCGGACTGGGTGCAGGACCGACTGTCCTCCCTCTCCTACACGATCGCGGCGGGCACCTCGCAGATCCAGCGGAACATCGTCGCCGAGCGGATCCTCGGCCTCCCGAAGGGCCGGTGAGGGCCGATGGACTTCCAGTTGACCGCGGACCAACGGGACCTCAAGGCGGGGGTCCGGGAACTGCTGGCCGCCCGCTTCGACCGGGAGGCCCTGCGCGCCGCCGTGGACGCCGCCGAGGCGGGCAAGCCCGTGGTGGACCGGGCGCTCTGGCGGGAGCTGGGCGCGGCCGGCTTCTTCGCGCTGCGGGTCCCGGAGGCGGACGGCGGACTCGGGCTGGGCCTGCCGGAGGTCGTCCTCGTCTTCGAGGAGGCGGGCCGCGCGCTGCTGCCCGGTCCGCTGGTGGCCACCGAGCTGGCGGCGGCCACCGGGGCGCACCCGGAGGCGGGGGAGGGCCTGGCCGTGATCGCGGCCGAGGACCTGCCCGGCCACACGGCCTTCCTCGGGGAGGCGGACGGGCTGCTGGGCGCGGCCCCGGGCGCGGCCCCGGGAACTGGTGCCGCGGTGCGGTCGGTGGACCCGCTGACCCCGCTGTGGGCGGTGCCGACGGCCGGGGACGGGGCGGGCGGGGGAGCGGGCTTCGAGGACTCCCCGGTCGGCCGGCGGGCCCTGGAGGGCGCCCTGCTCACGGCCGCGCTCCAGCTCGGCGGGGCCCTGCGCACCTGCGAGCTGGCGGTGCGGTACGCGAAGGAGCGGGAGCAGTTCGGGCAGCCCGTCGGCGGCTTCCAGGCGGTCAAGCACCTGTGCGCGGACATGCTGGCGCGGGCGGAGGTGGCCCGCGCGGCCGTCTACGCGGCCGCGGTGACCGGCGTCCGGACGGAGGTGGTGGGGGCGAAGCTGCTGGCCGACGGGGCGGCGGTCCGCAATGCCCGGGACTGCCTCCAGGTGCACGGCGGGATGGGCTTCACCTGGGAGGCCGACGTCCACCTCCACCTGAAGCGGGCCTGGGTCCGGGCCGGGCAGTGGTGCACGGCGGCGCGGGCGGAGGAGCTCCTCGCGGCGGACCTGCTCGCGGGCGGGTCCCCCGGGACGGGGGCGTAGGCGGGGGCGTGGGAGGTGCGGCCGTGCGCCGGGGCGGCGGGGTACCGGAGGGCCGTCCCGGGGGCGTTCCCGCAGGCGGCGGAGGGGACGGCGGAAGGAAACGGGGGGACGCCGCGGGACGCACGTCCGATTACGGAGAGTTGATATCGGTTTGTGTCCTTCGCTCCCCTGGTTACGCACCGGAGCGGCCCGTGTGCTCCGGTACGCTCCGACAAATGCGAGCGGTTGAGCGGCGTGGGCGCCGCACAGTATGCACCACGCCCACTCCTTCGCGATGGAATATGCCCGAAGCGCTTGTTGTGGTGACTATGTGTCAACCATGCTGCTCCGCAAGAGGTTCACAATCAGTGATCCCGTCCCGTCGTGAGGCGAAGTGTCCGCCGGTTCGGATGGTGTGAGCGGTGCAGGTGCTTCAGGTTCAGCTGGAGGTCGGTCCCGATCCCGCGGAGGTCGGCCGGGCGCGCAGATGGGCGCGGTCCAGGCTGGCGGGATGCGGCATAGGAGCCGACGAACCCCTCACGGACACGCTGATCCTGATCGTCTCCGAGCTCGTCACCAACGCCGTCGTGCACACCGGCTGTCCGGCCGTGCTGCGCATGCTGTTCGGCGGGCCCCGGGTGCGCGTCGAGGTCGCGGACGTCAGTGACCGGGCCCCCGCCCGCCGGCACGCCGACGACTGCGCCACCAACGGGCGCGGCCTGGAGCTGGTGGACGGCCTCGCGGACCGCTGGGGCTGGCAGCGGGAGGGCACCGGCAAGAGCATCTGGTGCGAGATCGACCGCGAGGAAAAAATGGACGAGAAAACTCCGGAACCGCGGATGTACCTCTGACGAGGTGTTGACGGACCGTCAACTCTTGATCACTCTTGAGGGGAGCGACGCGTCGCGAGGGGACGCCAAGGGTTGACCTTGACGAGTGCGGGTCGTGGGGTGGCGGCCGCACGTGCCGTGCTCGGGGCGCGCACGCCTGCTCGCCGCCACCCGCAGTTCCCTCGGCGCCCGGGTTCGCGTGGTGCCCGGGTTCCCGAGGAGGGGTGCCGCTCGGCGGGTGTGCGGGTCAGAGGTCGTCCGGCAGCACTCGGAAGGCCTTGTGGGGGCTGAGCGGTGTGATGGCCCTGAAGTCCCGCCTGTCCAGGGTCAGGATGGCGTCGGTGTCGTAGTCCCGGGCCAGGACGACGTTCACGGCGTCCGTCAGGTCCAGGTCGAGGGCTGCGTAGTGGGCGCGGACGATCTGAGCCTCTTCGAGCGTGGACACCGTCACCGGAGCCGCTTCCGCCCGCCCCGCCCGCATCCGGCGGCAGAGGTCGTCCACCGCCTCGACGGCGGCCCGACGGCCGAGTTCCCGGGTGGCCAGATGGTCCAGCTCGCTCAGGATGACCGGGGAGACGATCAGTACGCTCGCCCGGTCCAGCGCCTCGCGGGCGCCGGGCCCGCCGGGGTGCCCGTCCTCCAGCGCGGCGAGCAGCCCCGAGGTGTCCGCCACGAGGACGATCACGCGGCGTCGTCCTTGGAATCCCTGTACCGCTGGGCCTTCTCGTCCCACATCGCCGCGCGTGCCTCCGCGGTGTCGGTGGGGTTGCCCGAGAGGGGCGGATAGGTGCGACTGAAGAAGGGCTCGTTCCACGCCCGGCGAGCCAGTGCGGCTCTGTGGACGGCCTGGCGGATGATCTCCGCCTCCGAGACGCCTTCGCGAGCCGCTGCCTCCTTGATGACCTGGAGGTCCTCGGCGTCGACGTACACCGTCGTGCGCTTGAGAGTCATGCACATATGGTACCGCATATGTCACCCTCGGACCCTGGACGGTCGGGTGGGCTGACGGCCGGGCCGTGTGGGGGCCGGGGTCGGGCCGTGACCGTGGCCGGGCCCGCGCGTTCCGGTCAGGACTCCCGGGGCGGGTGGGTGCGGCGGAAGGCGGTCCAGGTGGACTCGTTGGGCGCCGACCACTCCTCGGGGGCCGCGGCGTACTCGGGGCGGTGCGCGGCCACGTGGGCGCGGATCCGCTCCGGCAGCTCCCCGTACCCCTCCAGCTTGCGGCCCCGGCACTGGAAGACCAGCCCGCCGGGGCGCTGCCCCCGCGCCATCCACGGCAGCCACGGCGACATCCGGGTCCAGGACATCGTGGCGGGGACACCGGGCGCGGTGGTGTCGAACACCTCGGCCGGGGCGAAGAACTGGAACATCTCCAGCGCCCGGTAGGTGTCGTCCGCCGAGTTCTCCGGGTACTGCGCCACCGGCAGCGGCGAGGGGTAGGCCAGCGGGATCTCCAGGGAGAAGCAGACCTGGTCGCCGAGGAGGGTGTACGGCACGGGGAAGGGGCGCCAGTGCTGGTTCACCGGGTCGTTCCACACGTGCTCCACGGGCCTGCCCTCCCACTCCTCCAGGATCCGCCGGTCCGACGGGTCCAGGTAGAAGGCCGCCTCCCGGCTCAGCAGCCGCAGCCCCCCGCCGTCCTCCTCCGCGGCCGGGACCAGCCGCGAGACGTTGAACCCCTCGAAGCCGAAGATCCGCCGGTACGGCTCCGCGGGGCCGTGCGCGTACACGTCCCCCATCCACGCGTAGACGGTCTCCCGCCCGTCCAGGGAGGCCCGGGTACGGGCGAAGGCGGTCAGCAGCTCGGCCGGTGTGAAGGTCATGCGGCCACTCTTTCGGTGCCGGGGGGCGCGGGCAAGGGCGCCCCGCGGGTCCGGCCGCGGGGGCCGGGACCCGCGGGGCTCAACCGCGCGTGACGGACGGTTGCCCGCCCGTCAATCCGGCTCGGTGGGCAGGTGGCCGCGCTGTACCGCGTGCACCCCGGCCTGGAAGCGGCTGCGGGCCTCCAGGGTGGTGATCACGCCGTTGGCCAGCCGGCGGGCCGTGCGCACGGAGACCCCCAGACTCGAGGCGATGCTCTCGTCCGTGCGTCCCTGGGCCATCAGCCGCAGGGCCTCCTGTTGGGCGCGGGTCAGCCCTTCGGGCGTAGGGCGCGGGGTGTCCCCGATCGGCGCGGCGCCCGACCACACGTGCTCGAACAGGCTGACCAACATGGTGATCAGGCCGGGACCGTTGATGATGTAGGCCCCGGCGCCCGTGTCGCCGGCGTCGGCGGCGACCAGGGCCGTCCGCCGATCAAAGATGATCATGCGGTTCGGCAGGGTGGGCGCGGTGCGTATGTGGGCGCCGTGCTCCTCCAACCAGCGGACGTGCGTCATGGTCGGGGCGTCCCGGCGGATGCTGTCGACGTACACCGTCCGCATCCGGACCCCGCGGTCGAGCAGCCGCAGGTTCAGCGGACGGGAGGACCGCATGTTGTCCGGTGTCTGCGGCCCGCCCGGTGCGAAGGTCCAGAACTCCTCCTCCACCTCGCTGTTGAGGAGTTCCAGATGGTCGCGGACGGCTTCCACGCCCTCCACGTACTGCAGGCCGAGGCCCGGGGCGACGTCCTGCAGGTGGGCGTAGTCGGCGATCAGCTCGGCCGCCGCGGCGCGGGTCGCTTCCAGGCGCTGCTGCTTCGCGGCCACCTCCGCCTCCTGCCGGGCGAGCAGGATCTGCATGGCCAACGGAGGGCTCACGGCACGCGCGGCCGCACCGGCGCCGCCGCGCACGAGGGTCAGTTCGGTCAGGGAGTCCAGGGCTCTTCGTACGTGCTCCACCGGCATGCCGAGGTGTTCGGCGGTATCGGTGACGCTGTCGTTGGGCCGTGCGAGCATCGACCGGTAGACGGCTTCCACGGCGGGATCCAGACCCAGTTGGCTGGACATCGAAGACCCTCCCCCTTGAGCAGTTCCGTTGCGCGCCGGATCCCGGGATAGTGGTCCTCTCGGCAGCCACGCGCAGGTCGCGTCAGTGTAGTCAGCCACCACCGCCCTGATCAGGGCCGAGGTGCCGTGGGCTGTGCCGTACGGGCCGCCGCAGTCGTTCACCGAGGCAGGCCCCATGTATCTGGTCCACGTCGAACTGCACCACCCCGGCGGCGGCTCCCCGCCCCCGGCGGCGGCCGTCGCCGTCGCGAGGGTGGCGGGCGTCGAGCATGCCAGCCTGCACCCCGCGGAGCGCCCCTATCCCGTCCTCGCCCTGTACGCCCGGTGCCGTTCCCTGGCCGACGCGGCCGGTTTCGCGGCGCGCGCGTGGCAGGAAGCGGCCGACGGGACCGGCTGGGCGGACTGGACCGTCGTACGGCTCAGGGCCCTGGCGTTCGCACAGGTGGGAGACGTTCCGGAGGGTCCGGAGGGAGGTCCCGGGTGAGGGAAGTGGCCACTTCGGCCATGGACACTTTTCCCGTACCGGATCGTCTTCAAGTGCTCCGGAGCGCCTACCAGAATCGTCAACGACAGATGAACGAACGGCGCCACGGAGGAACCCCATGCGCATCGCGAAGGCTCTGGCCCTCACCCTGGCCGGCACCGCCACCGCCCTCGTCCTCGGCCTCGGCGGGCCGTCCACGATCCTCGCCGACGGCCCTGTCGGGACCACCGCCCCGGTGACCGTCCAGGACGGTCCCCAGGACGACTCCGGCTGGCAGTGAGCGTCGTGGACACCGCCACCGCAGCAGGGTCCGCCCCTGTCGCCGGCGCGGCTCCGACCGACGCCCACGGGCTGATCAGGCTCCGCGACGAGGTCCTGACCCGGGCCCCCGTGGAGACGGTCCCCCTGGCACGGCTCGTCATCGGGGACAGCCCCCGGCTGGCGGGAGAGGACCCCGAACACGTGCGGGCCCTGGCGGAGGCCGAAGGGGAACTTCCCCCGCTGCTGGTCCACCGCGCCACCTCGCGCGTCATCGACGGGATAGCCCGACTCCGGGCGGCACGGGAGACCGGCCGGAGCACCGTGGCGGTCCGCTTCTTCGACGGCACGCGCCAGGAGGCCGACCTGCTGGCCGTGGCCATGAACATCACCCACGGCCGGCCCCTGACCCTGGAGGACCGAGTCGCCGCGGCCCACCGGATCTTCGACTCGCACCCGCACTGGTCCGACCGGGCGGTGGCCCTCCTCGCGGGGCTGTCGGCCACCAAGGTCGCCGCCCTGCGCCGGGAGGGGGCCGGGGCTCAGGGCGGACTGCGCATCGGCCGGGACGGACGGGCCCGCCCCGTCGACGCCGCCGCCGGCCGCGAACGCGCCCGACAGTTGCTGGAGAGCAGGCCCGACACCTCGCTCCGCCAGATCGCCCGGGAGGCCGGCATCTCCGCGGCCACCGTCGCGGACGTCCGCGACCGACTGCGGAGGGGCGAGAGCGTGGTCCCGCTGCGGGCCACCGGCGAACCCTCCGGTGCGGTCCGACGACAGCCGGCGCGGGAACCGGTGGACCGGCATGCGAGATCCGGGGACGAACTGTCACGGGCCGTGCGCGCCCTGCACCGGGACCCCTCGCTCCGGCAGAGCGACGAGGGACGCTCACTGCTGCGGATGCTCAGCGTCTGCGGGGTGTTCGCGCGGGAACACGAGAGCATCGCCGCGGCCCTGCCCCGGCACTGCCGCGTCCAACTGGCCGAACTCTTCCTCGACTACGCCACGCTCTACCGCGAGTTCGCCGACGGACTGCACTCCGGCGCCACCCCTGTTCGACTGCACGCGGTGGTCGGTCGAGCAGCGGCCGGCGGCTGAGCGGGCGTCCGCCGATCCCGCCCGGAACCTGAGCGATTGACGGTCCGCGACGGCCACGGATAGAAAATCTCCGGGCCGTCCCGGCCGGTCCCGGCCGGTGTCCCGGCCCGGATCCCGCCCCGGTGGCGGGACGACACCCGCGGGCACGGGAACCACGGCCCGCCGCTCCCACCGCACCGCCCGACGGACCGTTCCGGCCCGTCGCACACCCGGCACCCGCCGCGGCCGTGACCGGCCGCGGGCGCCCGCCGGGAGCCTTCCCCGCCCCCACCGCCCTGCCCGGCGGCGCCGGGCGCGTGCACGCCGACACTCCCGTCCGCTTCCACTGAGGGGTTGCCTTGTCCCGTCCCGCCGAAACCCACCCCGAGTCGGGGGCGGATGAACACGCCGGAACCGCCCCCGAGGCCGGTGCCCACGCCTCCGAAGCCCTCGGGGCCGCGGAGCTGACCCCCCGGATCCTCGCCGCCTTCGAGCGCCGTCTGGACAGCCCCGGCCTCGGCCCGGACGAGGATTTCTTCGAACAGGGCGGCTCCTCCTTCACCGCCGCCCTCGTCACCGCCGACCTGCGCAAACAGGGGATCGCCCTGTCCATCCAGGACATCTTCGTCGCGCCGACACCGCAGGGCCTGGCCCTCCGCATCCAGCCGCTGCAGAAGGCGCTGTGACCGTGCCCGCCTCGACCCTCCTCCCCGAGCCGCCGGACACCGGAACCAGCCCCGTGCTCGACCTCGTGGCCTTCCCGTGCGCCGGTTCGGGGTCGGCGGCACTCCGCGGCTGGCGCCGTCTCCTCCCCGCCGACTGGCGCTTCACCCCGGTCTGCCTGCCCGGACGCGAAGCCGGGTACGGGCAGCCCTTCGCCGAGGACATGGAACGACTGGCCGACGAGATCGCGGCCGGCCTGCTCGCCCGCCGCGCCACCGGCCCCGCACTGCCCCTGGTGCTCTTCGGACACAGCATGGGCGGCCTGATCGCCCAGCTCGTCGCCCATCGGGTGCCCGCCCGGGCCCTCTTCGTCGCCGCCTGCCCGCCCCCGGCCTCCCGCACCCCCGCCGAGGACGACGAGGTACCGCCCGACCACGAGGAGCTGCGCCGCGAGGTTGCCGGAGTGCTCCGGGCGTCGGCCCCCGACGACGCCGCGCTCTTGGACGAACTGGCCGACCTCACCGCCCCCATCCTCGCCGCGGACATCGGCCTGTTGGCGACCTACCGTGCCCCCGAGGGCCCCCTGGACTGCGACATCTGGGCGCTCTACGGCGACGGCGACACCGTCGGGGCGCTGCCCTGGACCGCCGAGACCACCGGAACCGCGCACTGCCGGGTGCTGCCCGGCTCGCACTTCTTCGTCCAGGAGTCCCCGGGGGCCGTCGTCGCCGAACTCGTCCGCGGCCTGACCCCTGTCTCCGGAGGCAGCGCATGACCAAGCCCGTCCTGCTGGTCTTCGACTACCCCGGGCCCCGCCGCGAAGCCCGACTGGCGGACCTGGCACTCCAGGAAGCCGGCTACGAGGTCCGGAGCCTCATGGTGCCCCCACTGCCCCGGGAACCCTCGGCCGCCGCGTACGCGGGGAGGGCCCTGGAGGTGGGTGGACCCCTGACCGGACCCGTCAGGGCGGTCCTCGGCTACTGCATGGCCGCCCCGCTCGCCCAGGAAGCCGCCGCCCGCACCGGCGCCCCCCTCCTGCTGCTGTTCGACGGGGAACCCGCCACCCCGGCCGCCGTGGAGCGGGAATACCGGGGGCTGCTCGGCTCGGTCGGTGCCCCGCCCGCCCTGCCCGCCTGGTGGACCGGCGGGCTGGTCGCCGAACGCTCGGGGGCCTTCCTGGAGCACGCCGGTCGCCACCTCACCGAAGAGATCAGGGAGGCCCTCGCCGCTCAGGAGGACCCCGACTTCGAAGAGGAGGACGCCGCGGAGGCGCTGGCCCCGCTGGTCGGAAGCTTCCTGGACTGGATGGCCTACCTGGTGGCCGCCCACCGCACCGACCACCCCTCCTGGCCGGGTACCGCCGTCAACTTCCTCTCCCGGTCACAGCCGGAGATCCACTCCTGGCCCGGCGCCGCGACCACCCGGTCGGTACGCCTCGACGTGCCCCGCGAGGAGCTCCCGGCCGCCGCCCCCACCCGAAGCCTCGTCCTGGAGGCACTGGAAACCCACCGCCGAGACGGTGCGATCAGCGAGGCAGGAGCCCGATGACCCAGCACGCGCAACGACCCCCGGCCGGCACCCTCACCGGGATCTGGGCCGCCTCGGTCGCCCGGCACCCGGAGGCACCGGCCGTCCGTGACGACCACCGGTCCCTCACCTACGCCGAACTCGACGCCTGGTCGGACACCGTGGCCCGCCACCTCCTCGACGCCGGGGTGCGGGCCGAGGACCGCGTCGGCATCTGCCTCCGGCGCGGCACCGGAATGTTCGCCGCCCTGCTCGGCGTCCTCAAGGCGGGCGGCGCCTACCTCGCCGTGGACCCCCGCTACCCGGCCGCCCGCCGCGACCTGATGATCCGGGCCGGCGGAGCCGACGTGGTCCTCGCCGAACCCGAGTGGCGGGACGACGTCCCGGCCTCCCGGGTGCTGACCCTGCCCCCTCCGGAAGCGGGCGGCGGCCCCGCCCGACCGGCCGCGGCCCCCCGGCCCCGGAGCGCCGCCTGCGTGCTGTTCACCTCCGGCTCCTCCGGCCTGCCCAAGGCCACCGTCCTGGAACACCACAGCGTCGTCGGCTTCGCCCTCAACAGCGCCCTGCCGCCGCTGACCGGGGAGGACCGGGTCGGCCAGATCTCCAGCCTGTCCTTCGACGCCTTCCATTTCGAGACCTGGTGCGCGCTCGCCCAGGGCGCGGAGATCGTCGTCCTGCCCGCCCTCCCCGACCTGCTCGCCTCCGACCTCCAACGGACCCTGCGCAGACTGCGGATCACGGCCATGCTGGTGCCCACGATGGCCGTCGGGCACGTGGTCCGCGAGGACCGCGACGCCTTCGCCCCGCTGCGGATCCTCCACACCGGCGGCGACGCGATCCTCGCCGACACCTGCCGGGAACTGCTCGCCGGCGAGTTCTCCGGCCGCCTGTTCAACCTGTACGGGCCCACCGAGGCCACCACCGCCTGCTCCGCGCACGAGGTCGGTCGGTTGGACGCGGACGCCGTCGGCGTGCCGATCGGCACCGCCTTCGAAGGCGCCCGCCTCCACGTCCTCGGCGAGGACCTGCTCCCGGTGCCCGAGGGGGAGACCGGCCAGCTCTTCGTCGGCGGCTACGGCGTGGCCCGCGGCTACCACGGGGATCCGGCCCGGACCGCGGAGAGGTTCCTGCCCGACCCCACCGCCGCCGACGGCAGCCGCATGTACGCCACGGGAGACCTCGTCCGACGGCGACCCGACGGCGAGCTCGACTTCGTGGGCCGCGCCGACCACCAGGTGAAGATCCGCGGCTACCGGGTCGAGCCCGGCGAGGTGGAGCGCGTCCTGACCCGCCACCCGCAGGTCCGCGAGGCAGCCGTGCTACCCGTCGGCAACGGTCAGGACCGTGCCCTCGCGGCGTTCGTGGTGCGGCGCGGCCCCGTCCAACCCGAGGAGCTCAGGCGGTACGCCGAGGAGAACCTTCCCGACCACATGGTCCCCGCGAAGATCCTCGTCGTCGCCGGCATCCCGGCCACCGACAACGGCAAGCGCGACCGCGCCGCACTCCTGGAGGTCCTCGAGTCCGACGAGGCCAGGGCCCGCGGCTACGAGGCCCCCGGCACCGAGAGCGAGCGGATCCTCGCGGCCGTCTGGTCCGAGCTGCTCGCCGTGGAGAACGTCGGCGCGGGGGACGACTTCTTCGTCCTCGGCGGGAACTCCATGCTCGCCTTCCGGGTCCGCCAGAAGGTCAGGCGCGAGACCGGCGCCGCCCTCGACTTCCGGGAGATCCTGGAGAAGCCGGTGCTCCGCGACCTGGCCCGGGCCCTGGAGCCCCAGCTGCGGACGGCGGTGTGACCGTGACCTCGACCGGCGTCATCGACCTCAACGACGTGGAGCTCTTCGCCTCGGAGGGCCATCACGCGGCCTTCCGCGAACTCCGCGCCCACGCACCCGTCTACCGCAACCCCGGCCCCGACGGCAGCGGGTTCTGGGCCCTCACCCGTTACGAGGACGTGCTGGCCGCCTACCGCGACCACGACACGTACAGCTCCGCCCACGGGGCCATCCTCGGCGGTTCCTTCCGCACCGGCGGCGACACGGCCTCCGGGGACATGCTCGTCGCCTCCGACCCGCCCCGGCACCGGATGCTGCGCCGACTCATGCACCCCCCGTTCAGCCCGTCCATGGTCGCCCGGGTCTCCACGCAGGTCCGGAGCCTCTTGGCGGAGGGCGTGGCCCGCATGCGGCAGGAAGGTGGCTGTGACTTCGCCCTCGACTTCGCCCCGCTGCTGCCCGTCGGCGCGCTCATGGCCCTCTTCGGGGTCGGCGCCTCCGACGCCCGGCACATCGTCGGCCTCACCCGGCGCATGGTCGGCTACCGGGACCCCGCCCTCTGCCCCCAGGACGACGACGAACGGCTCCGCCTGGCTCACGCCCAGGCGGACATCTTCGAGTACTTCGCCGACCTCCTCGACGAACGTCGCGACGAACCCGACCGGGACGACGTGCTCGGCATGCTGCTCCGCGCCCGCCTCAACGGCCTTCCCCTGGACGACACCCAGATCCTCTACAACTGCATGAACATCGCCGTGGGCGGCAACGAGACCTCCTCCTACACCACCTGCGCCGGGTTCCTCGCCCTCCTGCGCAACCCCGGCGAATGGCGCCGCCTGCGCGAGGACCCGGGCCTGCTGCCCGGCGCGCTGGAGGAGATCCTCCGCTGGAGCTCCACCAACGCCTACGTCCAGAGGGTCACCCTGCGGGACACCCGGATCCACGGAGTGGAGATCCCGGCGGGCGAGATCGTCACCCTCTGGAACGTGTCGGCCAACCGGGACCCCGGGCAGTTCCGGGAGCCCGACCGCTTCGACATCACGCGCGACCCCAACCGGCACCTGTCCTTCGGCAGCGGAGTGCACCGCTGCATCGGAGCGCCCACCGGAAACGCGGAACTCGCCGAGGCGTTCACCGCCCTGATCGAAAGCGGATCCGCCTTCCGCACCGCGGGGGACCCGGTCCGGCTGCGGTCCAACTTCATCCTCGGCTTCACCTCGATGCCCATCGAGATCGCCGGCTGACCAGGCCGCCGCACCCCCGTCCCGGGCCGCCCCGCCCGCTGCACCCCAGGGAACCCACGTGCCCCAGCACCCACCCGCCGGCCCGCGCCCCTCCCCGCCCGCCCCCGACCACCGGGACTGGGCACTGGAACTCAAGCAGTACGCCGCCGCCCGCCTCCCCGCCTACCTCGTCCCCGATGTGATCGCGGTCCTCGACGAGCTGCCGACGACCCCCAACGGGAAGATCGACCGGAAGGCCCTGGCCGCCGCGCCCGTGACGGCCGTACCCACCGGACCGGCCCCGCGCACGGAGGACGAACGCGCCTTGTGCGCGCTCTTCACCGAGGTGCTCCGGATCCCCGCGGCGGGCCTCGACACCGACTTCTTCGAAGCGGGCGGCGACTCCCTGCTGGCCATGCGCCTGGCCTGGTCGGTCCGCCTGCGGCTCGGCCGGGAACTGAGCGTCCGCGATGTCTACGACTTCCCCACCGTGGCCGCGCTCACCCCCCGGCTCGTCCTCTCCGGGGACCCCGTACCCGCCCTGGCGCCCCGCTCCTCCGGAGGACCGGATCCGCTCTCCCCGGCCCAGCGCCGCCTCTGGTTCCTCAACCGCCTGGAGGACGGCGCCGCCACCTACAACATCCCCGTGCCGCTCCGGCTGCGCGGCCCGCTCGACGAGGAGGCGCTCTGGGCCGCGCTGGCCGCCCTCGTCACCCGCCACGAATCCCTGCGCACCCTCTTCCCCGAGACCGCCGGAGAACCCCGCCAAGTGGTCCTCGAACCGGCCGAAGCCCACCCCCGACCCGACCACGTCCGCCTCACCCCCGAGGAACTGCCCGCGCACCAGGAGGAGTTCGAGCGGCGCGGCTTCGATCTGCGCACCGATCCGCCCCTGCGGGCCCGACTGGTCTCCCTCGGCCCGGAGGAACACGTCCTGCTCCTCGTCGTGCACCACATCGCCTGCGACGGCCGCTCCATGACCCCGCTCGCCCGCGACCTGTCCGAGGCCTACGCCGCCCACCGGAAGTCCGGAACCGCCCCGCTCCCCCCATTGCCCGTCCAGTACCGCGACTTCACGCACTGGCAGCACGAGTTGCTCGGCGACCCGGACACCCCCGGCAGCCCCCTCGCCCGGCAGCTCGACTTCTGGACCGAGGCCCTGCGGGACCTCCCCGCACAACTCGACCTGCCCACCGACCGGCCGCGCCCCGCCCGGGCCGGGCACCGCGGGGACACCGTGCACTTCCGGCTCGGCGCCCCCCTCACCCGAGCCCTGGAAGGCTTCGCCGCCGCCCGCGGCGCCAGCCCCTTCATGGTGGTGCAGGCGGCACTCGCCGCCACCCTGACCCGGCTCGGCGCGGGCCACGACCTCCCCGTCGGAACCCCCGTCGCGGGCCGCGCCGACGCGGACCTCGACGAACTGGTCGGATTCTTCGTCAACACGCTCGTCCTGCGCACCGACACCTCCGGCGATCCCGGATTCGGCGAACTGGTCGACCGGGTGAAGGAATTCACCTTCCGGGCCTTCGCCCACCAGGACCTCCCCTTCGACCTCCTCGTCGAGGCCCTCAACCCACCCCGCTCCCCGGCCCGGCACCCGCTCTTCCAGGTGATGCTCGTCTTCGAGGACAGCGACCCCGGACCACCGGCCCTGACCGGCCTGGACGTCACCCGGGAGCGCCCCCGCCTCGACGCGGCCCGCTTCGACCTGGTCTTCGACCTGACACCACCACCCCCCGGCGGAACCGGCGAAACCCTCGGACACGTCGAGTACGCCACCGCGCTCTTCGACCGGGCCACCGTCGAACGCATCGTCGGCCACCTCCTCGCCACCCTCGAACAGGGCCTGTCGGAACCGGACCTGCCGCTGAGTCGCCACGAGACCCGTTCCCCGGCCGAACTGGACTTCTTCGACTCCTTCAACGACACCGACCACCCCGTACCCGACACCACGCTGCCCGCGCTCTTCGAGGCCCAGGTCGCACGGACCCCGGACCGCACCGCCGTGACGGACGACACCGGAGCGCTCACCTTCGCGGAACTGGACGCCCGGGCCAACCGGCTGGCCCGCCACCTGCTGCGCCTCGGGGCGGGTCCGGAGCGGACGGTGGCCCTGGCCATGCCCCGCTCCGCGGAGCTGGTCGTGGCGCTGTGGGCCGTGGTCAAGACGGGCGCCGCCTACCTGCCCGTGGACCTCTCCCACCCGCCCGCCCGCGTCCACGCCATGCTGGAGGACGCCCTCCCGCTCCTCGTCCTCACCACCGCGAAAGCCGCCGACGGACTGCCCGCCGCCGTGGCACCGCTCGCCGTCGACGACCCCGACCTGCGCGCCCACGTCGACGCCCTCGACCCGTCCGCCCCCACCGACGCCGACCGGCCCGTACCGCTGCGGCCCGGCCACCCCCTCTACCTCATCTACACCTCCGGCTCCACCGGCCGGCCCAAGGGCGTGGTCATGCCCGCCGCCCCCATCGTGAACCTGCTGGCCTGGCACGCCTCGAAGATGCCCGCCGCACCGGACTCCGTCACCGCCCAGTTCGCGGCCCTCTCCTTCGACCCGGCCGCCCAGGAGATCCTCTCGGCCGGCACCACCGGCAAGACCCTCGCCGTACCCGCCGAGGAAGTCCGACGCAGCCCCGGGGACCTGGCCCACTGGCTGGCGGCGAACCGGGTCACCGAGCTCTTCGCGCCCACCGCGCTGATCGAACAGCTCTGCCGGGAGGCGCTCGGGCAGGGGCTGGACCTGCCCGACCTGCGCCACGTGGCCCAGGGCGGCGAGGCCCTCGTCCTCACCGACGCCGTCCGCTCCTTCTTCGACGCGGTACCGGAACGCCGCCTCCACAACTACTACGGACCCACCGAGACCCATGCGGCCACCGGCCACACAGTGGCTCGTCCGGTCACCGACCAGCCGGCCCGAGTCCCCCTCGGGGAACCGATCTGGAACACCCGGATCCTGCTGCTCGACGAACACCTCCGCCCCGTGCCCCTCGGCGTGACCGGAGAGGTGTTCGTCGCGGGCGCCGCCGTCGCCCGGGGCTACGCGGGCCGCCCGGTCGAGACGGCCGAGCGGTTCCTCCCCGACCCGGACCCCGCCTCCCCGCCCGGAAGCCGCATGTACCGCACCGGCGACCTCGCCCGGCTGCGCTCCGACGGCCGCCTCGACTACCTCGGCCGCAACGACTTCCAGGTCAAGATCCGGGGATTCCGGATCGAACCGGGCGAGGTCGAGGAGGCTCTGCGTGCCGCACCCGGCGTGGCCGAGGCCGTCGTCGCCGCGGACCCCGGCCACCACACCGGCGTCCGGCTGTGCGGGTACGTCGTCCCCCTGCCGGGCACGACCGTCGAACCGGCCCGCGTCCGCGAGCACCTGGCCGGGACCCTTCCCGGCTACATGGTCCCCGCAGTGATCACCGTCCTGGAACGGATGCCGGTCGGCCCGCACGGCAAGGTGGACCTCCGGGCCCTGCCCACCCCCGGCCCCGCCCCGGCGGGGACCGGCCGGGCACCCGCCCCCGGCCGGGAACACGAGCTCGCCGTGGTGTTCGCCGCCGTACTGGGCCTCCCGGAAGTCGGGGCCACCGACGAGTTCTTCGAGATCGGGGGCCACTCCCTTCTGGTCACCCGGCTCATCGACGAGATCCGCGCCGCCCTCGGGATGGAACTGCCCGTCCGCGCCTTCTTCGACGAGCCCACCGTGGAGGGCGTCGCCCGCCGCCTCGTCCCGTTGGCCCGCAGCCGCCCCCGGCTCACCCGTCGCACGGGCCGACCGGCCCGGTCCTGATCCTCCCCGACCGCACCGCCGCTCCCCCACCGAGAGGGAGCGGCGGCCCCCAGCCCCCCCACGAAGGGTTTTCCGACATGGCAGAACAGCGGTACGCGGCCGCCTTCGCGCAGCAGCGGCTGTGGCTTCTCCAGGCCCTCGAACCGGAGGGCACCGCCTACCACCTCACCGAGGCGTTCCGGGTGACCGGGCCCCTGGACACCGAGGCCCTCTCGCGGGCCGCCCGGGATCTGTGCGACCGGCACGACGCCCTGCGCACGCGCTTCGAGCAGGACGCCGGGGAGATCCGCCAGATCGTCGCCGATCCGGGCACCGAGGCGGCCCGGCCCGGCTTCCACCACACCCGCCGACCCGCCCCCGCCGGCGCCGAGCGGGACGCGACCGTCGCCGGCTTCCACCGCGAGGTCCTGGCCACCCCCTTCGACCTGGGGACCGGCCCGCTGGTGCGGATCCACGTGGCCACCCTCGGCGGGCCGGGAGAGGAGGACCACGCCGTGGCCGTCACCGCCCACCACATCGTGTGCGACGGCTGGTCGATGCGGCTGCTCCTCGACGAGCTGTCCGCCCTGTACGCGGGCCGGGTCGCCGGCACCCCCGCGGACCTGCCCGAACCGGAGCTCCAGTACCCCGACTACACGGTGTGGGAACGGGAGTGGCTGGACGAGGAACGCACCTCGGAATGCCTGAAGTACTGGCGCGCGCACCTCGCGGGCGCCCCCACCGTCCTGCACCTGCCCGGAGACCGGCCCCGCGGCGCCACCACCTTCCCGGCATCCGGGGTCCATCGGCTGCCCCTGCCGCAGCCGACCGTGGACCGGGTCCGGGAACTGGCCCGCTCCGCCAGGTCCACTCCGGCCACCGTGCTCCTGGCCGCCTTCCACGCCTTCCTCTCCCGGATCACCGGCGAACGCGACGTCGTGGTCGGCCACCCGGTCGGGAGCCGCTCCCAGGCGGGTACCGAGCAACTGGTCGGGATGCTGGTCAACACGCTCCCCCTCCGCGGCGACCTGCGCGACGACCCCTCGTTCGGAGAACTCCTCCAGCGGATCCGGGCCGCCGTCCTCGACGGCCGGGAATACGGCGAGCTGCCCTTCGAGAGGATCGTGGAGGAGGTCAACCCCGACCGGACCCAGGGCGTGAACCCTCTCGTCCAGGTCATGTTCCAGCTGCTGGAGGAGGACTTCGCGGGCACGCTGCGGCTGCCCGGCGCCACCACCCGGGCCCTGACCGCGGAACAGCCCACGACCACCTTCGACCTCTCCCTCGACGTGTACGCCCGCGGCGGCGGCATGACCGCCTGCTTCGACTACAGCCGGGACCTGTTCGACCCGGAGACGGTGGCCCGGCTCGCCGAGGGCTTCGCCGTGCTGCTCGCCGCCGCGACCGCCGACCCGGACCTCCCCGTATCCGAACTGCCCCTGCTCACACCGGCGGAGGAGCACCGGATCCTGCACGAACTGGGGCGCGGACCGGTGGTGCCCGTTCCCGGGGGCGCGACCGTGCTGACCGCCCTGGCGGACCGGATCGCCTCGATGCCCGAGGAGACCGCCGTCACCGACGCCACGGAAAGCCTCAGCTACCGCGAATTCGGCGCGGCCGTGGACGCGGTGGCCGCCGGGCTCGCCGCCCACGGCATCGGCCGCGGCGACCGGGTGGGCCTGCTCACCAGCCGGTCCGCCCGACAGCCCGTGGGGGTCTTCGGGGTGCTGCGGGCCGGCGCCGTCCTGGTGCCGCTCGACCCGGCCAACCCGCCGGAGCGGCTGCACTCCATCGCCCGCGAGGCCGGCCTCCGGCTGCTCGTCGCGGACACCGCCGTCCGCGACCGGGCCGCCGCACTGGGGCTGCCGCTGCTCGACCCCGCCGACCCGGGCCCCGAGGTCCCCGCCCCGCCGCCCGCCCCGCCCGGCCCGGAGGATCCCGCCTACGTGGTGTTCACCTCCGGCTCCACCGCCACCCCCAAGGGTGTGGTCGTCCGGCACGGCTCCCTCGCCAACCTTTACCACTCCCACCGCGCCTCCCACTACGCGGAGATGGCCGCCACCGTGCCGGGCCGGCGCCTCCGGGTGGCCCTGACCATGTCGATGGCCTTCGACGCCTGCTGGGACCAGCTGCTGTGGATGGTGGACGGACACCTCCTCGACGTCTTCGACGACGACACCAGCCGGGACGCGGTGAAGCTCCTCGACGCCGTCCGGGCCCGGCGGACGGACGTCCTGGAGGCCACCCCCTCCTTCCTGGAGCAGCTGGTCGGCCTCGGACTGCTGGACCCGGACGAAGGGACCGGCGCCGGACACGGCGGACCGCGCCTGTTCGTCCTCGGCGGCGAGGCCGTGCGGCCGTCCCTGTGGACCCGGCTCGCCGAGCATCCCGCCGTCACGGCCGTCAACATGTACGGCCCCACCGAGTTCACCGTGGACGCGCTGGTCGCCCCCGTCACGGCGGCCACCGGCCCCGTCATCGGCCGTCCCCTGGCCAACTGCGCGGTGGCCGTGCTCGATCCGACCGGCCGCCCCGTACCGGTCGGCGTGACGGGCGAGATCTGCCTGTCCGGTCCCCAGCTGGCCGTCGGCTACCTCGACGACCCGGACCGGACGGCCGAACGCTTCACCACCGACCCGCACCTGGCCGTGCCCGGGGGACGGATGTACCGCACCGGGGACCTCGGCCGGCTCCGCGGGGACGGCCTGGTCGAGTTCGCCGGCCGCATCGACGGACAGCTCAAGATCCGCGGTTACCGCATCGACCCCGGCGAGGTGGAGTCCGCGCTGCTCGCCCACCACGGAGTGCGCGACGCCGCCGTGGTGGCCCGCCCCGACGCCCACGGGCACGCCCGACTGGTCGGCTACCTGGTCCCGACCGGGGAACCGGGCGCCACCCGCGGGCTGCGCGGGCACCTCGCGCGGCTGCTGCCCGACTACATGGTCCCCGCGGCACTGGTGGAACTCGACGCCATCCCGCGGAACATCAGCAGCAAGATCGCCATCGCCCTGCTCCCCGAGCCCGAGGCCACGGCCCTCGGCGTGGGCGAGTACACCGCGCCGCGGCCCGGCGTGGAGACGGCCCTGGCGGCGATGTTCGGGGAGGTCCTGGGCGTCACGGCGGCGGGCCGCCACGACGACTTCTTCCGGCTGGGCGGGCACTCGTTGAGCGCGGTCCGCCTCATTGCGAGGATCCGCGAGCGGCTCGGTGCCGAGCTGTCCCTCACGTCCCTGTTCGAACAACCCACCCCGGCCGGCCTGGCCGCCGCGCTCCGGGCGGGCGGGCGGGGCGAGGGCGGCATCCCCCCACTGGCCCCCGGAGCCCCCGCGCCCGCCTCCACGGCCCAGCAGCGGCTGTGGTTCCTCCAGCAGGTGGCCCCGGAGAACACCGGCTACAACATGGTCGAGGCGGTCCGGCTGCGCGGTCCCGTGGACACCCGGGCCCTCGTCGACTCCGTCGAGGCCGTGGTGGGCCGCCACGACGTGCTGCGCACCCGCTACCACCTCGGCGAGGACCGGCTGCTGGTCACCGTGGATCCGCCCCGGGGCGGGACCACCGTGCCGATCGACCTCTCCGGGCTCCCGGCGGACGAGGCCCTGCGGCAGGCCTCGGACCTCGTCCGCCGGATCGCCGCCCGTCGTCACGACCTGGAGAACGGGCCGCTCTTCGAGGCGGCGGTGATCACCCTCGGCCCTGCGGACCACCTGCTCGCCTTCGGGGTGCACCACCTGGCCGCCGACGGCTGGTCGGTGAAGGTCCTGTTCACCGAGGTGTCCGCGCACTACCGGGACCTGACCGCCGGCCGATCCTCCACGCTGCCCGCCCCGGCGCTCCAGTACCAGGACTTCGCCGCGTGGGAGCGCGGCGCCGATCACGAACGGGGGCTCGCCGAGGACCTCGCCTACTGGCGGGAGCAGCTGGCGGGCGCGCCCACCGAACTGGACCTGCCCCGGCGGGCCGACCGGGCCGAGGTCGGCGCTGGCCGAGGGGACACCGTCCGCTTCGCCCTCTCCGAGGAGGTCACCACTGCCCTCTCCGAGTCGGCCCGGCAGCACCGGACCACTCTCTTCACCGCCCTCCTCGCCGCCTTCCAGGCGGTGCTGGGCCGGTGGAGCGGGCAGCGGGACCTCCTGACCGGGGTGCCCGTCGCCGGCCGCACCCGGACCGAACTGGAAGGTCTGATCGGGCTGTTCGTCAACATCCTGCCGCTGCGCGCCGACCTGACCGGCGACCCCACCTTCGAGGAACTGCTCCACCGGGTGCGCGACACAGCCCTCGCCGGATACGCCCACCAAGCCGCGCCCTTCGAGCGGATCGTCGAAGCCGTCAACCCGACCCGGGACCTGGGCCTCAACCCCCTGGTCCAGGTGACCTGCCAGCTCTTCGAGGAATCCGGCGCGGCCGGGCTGGACCTGGCCGGGGTGACCGCCGAGTCGGTGCCGCTGGACGTACCGGCCAGCCGCTTCGACCTGTCCCTCGACCTCACCCGCGACGGCGCCGCCCTCTCCGCGGAGCTGGTCTACGACACCGACCTGTACGACCGGGAGACGGTCACGGCCCTGGCCGAGGCGTTCACCGCGTTCACCACGGCGGTCGCCGGTGACACCGGCACCCGTGTCCACCGGGTCCCGCTGCCCCTCGCCCCACCCGCCCAGGAGGACGCCGTGCCGCACCCCGACCCCCACCCGCTCCCCGCCCCCGACCCGACCGGACGGGCCGAGGCCGAGGCCGTCCTGCGGGCCCACCCGCAGATCCACGGGGCCGTGCTCGTACCGGCGGGCGGGACGACGGGCTCCCCGCGTCCCGTGGCCCATCTCGTGCCCGCCGACGGCATCCGCGCGGACGATTTCGAGACCTTCATGGACTCCTGGCGCTCCGTCTTCGAGAGCACCTACGTCCCCGACGGCGCCGACCCGTCCGGTGACGCCCTGCTCGGCTGGACCGACAGCTTCACCGGCGGCACCCTCCCGGCCGCGGAGATGTCCGCATGGGTCACGGGGACCGTGGACCGCGTCCGCGCCCTGGCCCCGCGCGCGCTCCTGGAGATCGGGGCCGGGACGGGACTGCTGTTCCGTCCGCTGTGCGCCGGTGGTCACGTGGAGCGGTACACCGCCACCGACTACGCCGACGCCGCCGTGGACATGCTCCGCCGGACCGAAGAAGCGCTCGCGGCCGGCCCCGGCGCACCGGAGACGACGGTCGTCCGTGCCGAGGCCCTCGACGCCGCCGCGGCCGCATCCGGCCCGTACGACACCGTCGTCCTCAACTCGGTCGTGCAGTACTTCCCCTCACTGGCCTACCTGCGCGAGGTGATCGACCGGGCCGTGACCGGCCTGCCCGCGGGCGGCCACGTCTTCGTCGGCGACGTCCGCTCCGCCCCGCTGCTGGAGGCCTTCCTCTGCCTGCGCGAACACAGCCGACAGGGGGACGGAGCCGATCCGGACCGCGTGGCCGCCGCGGTGTCCCGCGGGCTCCGCACGGACAGCGAGCTCAGCGTCGATCCGGGCTTCTTCCGCGAACTGGCCTCCGGCCGGGGGCCGATCACCGCGGTGGAGATCGCCCCGCGCCGGGGCACCGCGTCCAACGAGATGACCCTCTTCCGCTACGACGTGGTCCTCCACGTCGGCTGCCCCCCCGAATCCGACGCTCCCGAATCCGACCGGCCCGCAGAGCACGCGGACCCCGGCGAGGACCTCCTCGCCCTCGCGGAGCGCCGACTCGCCGCGTCCCCCGAGGGCTTCCGCCTCGGCCGTGTCCCCAACGCCCGCCTGACCCGGGCGCTGCGGCTCCGCGACGCGCACGGCTTCGGGTCGGGCGAGGCGGCGGCGCCCCCGGAGGCCGTCGGAGCCGTTCACCCAGAGGAGCTGTGGCGGCTCGGCGCCCGGTACGGCCGGACCACCCGGCTCGGCTGGGGGCACGGCGACGCCGACGGCTCCCTGGAGGTGTCCTTCCTGCCGGCCGGATCCCGCTCCCACTACGTCCTGAGCGAGCCGTACCCGGGGAGCAGCGGGTCCGCCCCGGTCGACCGGCCGCCGGTGCGGGTGCTCGCCCCGCAGCTGGAGCGGGCGTTGACTGCCTCGCTCCGGGCGGACCTGCGCGCCGCCGGGGTGCCCGAGGAGCTGGTGCCCGACCGCTACGTCTTCCACGCGGACCTGCGGGCCCTGCCCGTCGCGTCCCCCACGGTCTGAGGCGGGAGGGCCACCGCGCATGCATCCGGAACGCATCGTTATCAAGACGGGGACCTCCTCCTTGATCACGGCGGGTCGCATCGACCCGGCCAAGGCCGAGGCCCTCGCGGACTCCGTGGCCGAACTCGCCCGCGCGGGTCTGAGGCCCGTGCTCGTGGCCTCGGGCGCCATCGCCCAGGGCCGCAGCCTGCTGGCCGCCGACGGAGCCGCCGCGGGACCGGAGGACGGGGCCGGGCGCCGACTCGCCGCGGCCGTCGGTCAGGGGGCCCTGTTCGAGAGCTTCCGGGCGGGGTTGGCCCGCCGCGGACTCACGGCCGCGCAGTTCCTGTTCACCCCGCTCGACCTGTGCGACCCCGCCCACCGGGACGGGCTGGGCTCGGCCCTGGACCGGGCCCTGGAGCGGGGCATCGTGCCGGTGGTGAACGAGAACGACGCCCTGCAGGTCCGCAACAACGACATCCTCGCGGCGCTGCTGGCCGTTCTCCTCGACGCCCGGCTCCTGGCGCTCCTCACGGACGTGCCCGGCCTGTACGGCAGTGACCCCCGCACCGACCCGGGAGCCCGCCTGGTGCCCGAGGCGGCCGGGATGACCGTGGAACTGGAGCGGCTGGCCGGGGTGTCCGCGGGCGGCCCGGGTACCGGCGGCATGGTCAGCAAGCTGGGCGCGGTCTGGATCGCCGCCCTCTCCGGGGTGACCGCGGCCATCGCCGCCGCCGCGGAGCCGCAGGTGCTGGAGCGGATCCTCGCCGGTGAACGGGTCGGGACCCTGGTGCGTCCGCGTGAGCGGACGGGCCGGGGGCCCGGCCTGGAAGCCCTGTGGCGGTCCTTCTCCGAGCCTCCGCGCGCCACCCTGTACTGCTCGCCCGCCGCCGAGCGCGCCGTCGCGGCGGGCCTGGCCGTCCCCGCGGACCTGGTGCTCGGCGCCACCGGGTCCTTCGCCGCGGGGGACGTGGCCGACCTCGTGTCCGGACCGGTGTCGGGCACGGGCGGCACCGGCCCCGTCATCGCGCGCGGTCGCACCCTGTTGGGCGCCGCGGACCTCGGCGACTCCCGCCCGCGGCCCGCGGGCACCCCCACCGTTCTTCACCCCACCGCCTACGTCAGCCTTCTGGAGGCCCCCTGATGTCCGTGACCGAGATCTGCCGCTCCGCCGCCGCCGCGGCCCGCGTCCTGCGCGAAACGCCCACCGAGGTCAAGGACCGGGTCCTCGCCCGGATCGCCGAGGCGATCGACGCGGAGCGGGCCCGACTCAAGGAGGCGAACGCGCGGGACGTCGAGGCCGCCCGGGCCGCCGGCACCTCCGCCACCCTGATCGACCGGCTCACGCTCACCGACAAGAGGATCACCGGCATGGTGGAGGCGATCCGGGTCATCATCGGGCTGCCGGACCCGGTGGGTGCCGTGACGGGCGGCGGGACCCGCCCCAACGGCCTGCGCGTCGAGCAGGTCCGTGAGCCGCTGGGCGTGGTGGCCGTGGTGTACGAGGCCCGTCCCAACGTCACCGCGGACGTGGCCGCGCTCTGCCTGAAGTCGGGGAACGCCGCCGTACTGCGGGGCTCCTCCATCGCGCTCCACAGCAACACCGCCATCGCGGCCGTCATCCGGGAGGTGCTGGAGGCCCAGGACGAGGTACCGGCCGCGGCCGTGCAACTGGTCCCCGACACTTCGCGGGAGGCCGTGTTGGAGCTGCTGGCCGCCGAGGAGTACGTGGACCTCGTCGTGCCGCGCGGCGGGCCCGGACTCATCAAGACCGTGAAGGACAACGCCCGGGTGCCCACCGTCATCGACGGGGACGGCAACTGCCACGTGTACGTGGACGCCTCCGCCGACCCCGCGCGGGCCACCGCGATCGTCCTCAACGCCAAGACCTCCCGTCCCAGCGTGTGCAACGCCCTGGAGACCCTCCTCGTGCACGAGGACCTGGCCGCCGGCTGGCTGCCGGGCGTCCTGGACGAACTGGCGGCGCAGGGCGTGACGGTGCGCGGCGACGGGCGGACCCGGGAGGCCTGGCCGAAGGCCGAGGAGGCCACGGAGGAGGACTGGTCCACCGAGTACCTGGACCTGGTCCTCGCCGTGAAGGTGGTCCCCGACCTCGACGCGGCCCTCGACCACATCCACCGCTACGGCACCCGCAACGCGGAGGCCGTCGTCGCCCAGGACTACAGCGTGGCGCGCCGCTTCGCGCTCTCCGCCGACTCCGGCAGCGTCTTCGTGAACACCTCCACCCGGTTCTCCGACGGCGGCGAGTTCGGGTACGGCGTGGAGATCGGCGTGTCCACCCAGAAGCTGCACGCCCGCGGCCCCATGGGGCTGGAGTCCCTCACCTGCGTGAAGAACGTGGTGTGGGGCGAGGGGCAGATCCGCGTCCTGTGACGGCCGCGAGGAGGCGTCCGGAGCCGCGGGCCCCGGTCCCCGGCCTCCGTGTCCCGCAACCCATCCGAGCCCCTGAGAGGAGAGACACCATGGCAGCCCTTCGGCCCTCCGCCCTGGTGCAGAGCATCGGCGAGGCCGCGTCGATCAAACAGAACAACCTGGTCTACGCGTTGCAGGCGGACGGGGCGGACATCATCACGCTCTCCCTCGGAGAGGCGTTCTTCGACGTCCCCGTCCCCTCCTTCGAGGAACTGACCTCCGCGGCCCACCACTACTCGCACACCCGGGGCGTGCCCCTGCTGAGGCAGAAACTCGCCAAGTACCACGAGGACTGCTCGGGCGTGCCCGTGGACGCCGACCGCCAGATCATGGTGACGGCAGGTTCCAAATCGGCCGTTTTCATGACGCTCGCGGCGGTCCTGGAGCCGGGCGACGAGGTGATCATCCCCGAGCCGTTGTGGGTGAGCTACCCCGACCAGGTGCGCCTGTGCCGCGGGGTTCCGGTCGCTCTCCCCTGGCACGCCGGGATCGAGGACATCGCGGCCCGGATCACCCCGCGCACCCGGGCCGTGATCGTCAACAACCCACACAACCCCACCGGCAGGCGGCTCACCGATGCGGAGCTGCGTTCCCTGCACGCCCTCGCGGAGGAGCACGGGCTGCTCCTCGTGGCCGACGAGGTCTACAGCGAGTTCACCCCGGAGGGCGCGCCCTTCGTCTCCGCGGCGGCCTTCGATCCGGAGCTCCGCCACACCGTCATCTGCAACTCCATGTCCAAGAACTTCGGCATCTCCGGCTGGCGGGTCGGCTACGTGATCGCCCACGAGCGCCTCGTCCGTGAACTCGCCAAACTCCAGCAGCATCTGGTCACCTGCGCCCCGACCATCCTGTGCCAGTACCTCGCGGAGAACTTCGAGCAGGTCCTCGCGCACACCCGGCCGCAGATCAGGGCCGTGGTGGAACGCCGGAACCGGGTGGCCGCGGCCTTCGCGGCCCGGGGGGTGCGCAGCATGCCCGGGGACTCCACCTTCTACCTCTTCCCGTCGCTCGCCCCCTCCCGGCTCGGCTCGGCCGAGTTCGCCGAGGTGCTGCTGCGCCGCCACCGGGTCAGCGCCGTCGCGGGCATCTCGTACGGCGAGTCCTGCGACGGCTTCCTGCGGGTGTCGGTCGGCGCCGAACCGGAGGACCGGTTGCTGCGCGGGGTCACCGCGATCTGCGACCTCATCGACGAGACCGCCGTCCGGGCCGGGGAAGCGGCGTGAACCCGTCGCGGAGCCGGACTCCGGGGACGGTGGCCTTCGTCGGCTGCGGTCGGATCGCCCGTGCCGTGGCCGTGGGGTTGCGCGCTGCGGAGGGACCGGCCCGACCGTTGCGCGGAGTGTCCCGCGACGGGGCCGGCGCCCGGGTCCTGGCCGCGGAGACCGGTCTGGTCCCGATGCCGGACCTCGCCGGAGCCGTGGCGGGTGCCGAGACGGTGGTGCTGGCGGTTCACCCGCACGAGGCGGCCGGTGTGCTGGCCGGGCTCGGTCCCCATCTGGAGCCGGGGCAGACCCTGGTCTCGCTGGTGGCCTCTTGGCCCGCGGCGGAGGTCGCGGCGGCGGTCGGTCACCGCGTCCCCGTGGTCCGGGCCGTGCCCAACACGGCCGTGGCCGTACGGGCCGGGGCCACCGTGCTGTCCGTTCCCGAAGGTGCGGACCCGGCCGCGCTGGAGCCCGTCCGGGACCTCTTCGCCGCGCTGGGACCGGTGCACGTGGTCGAGGACCGCCACCAGGAGACCGTGAGCGCGCTCTCCGGGGCCGGTCCCGCCCTCCTCGCCCGGTTCGCGTCCGCCCTGGCCGGGGGAGCGACGGCCCTCGGGCTGCCCCCGCAGCTCGCGGAGGACCTGGCCCGTCAGGCGACCGCGGGCACCGGAGCCCTCCTGGCCGGACCGGACGCGGAACTCGCCGCCACCATCGACGCCGTCGCCTCGCCCGGGGGCATGACCGAACGGGCCCTGGAGCGGCTCGCCGGACGCGGACTGGACGCGGCCGCCGCCGAAGCCCTCGACGCGGCCGTCCGGTTGTCCCTGGGCCGGGCGCCCCGCTCCGCGGGGGCCGGGCGGAATCGGCCGGAACCGGGCCCTCGGGACACCCCTCCGGCCCGTCCGGCACCACCCCGGACGTAGGCTCCGGCCCGTCCTCCCCGACCCGCACCCGTCCCGCGGCACACCGGCCGGGGCCCGTGCCCCCGCACGGGCCGCCCGGGCCCCGCGAACCCCTGGAGCACCCGTGTCATCCGAGAAACCCGCCTCCTACCTCAGGGTCCTGAAGGCCCCCCACGCGGCGAGAACCTTCCTTTCCGCGCTCGTCGCCCGCTTCGCCTACGGCATCGTCTTCATGTCGCTGGTCCTCACGGTCAGCGGGGCCACCGGGTCCTACGCCGTCGCGGGCGGCGTGCTGGCCGTGTTCGGCCTCTCCAGCTCGCTCCTCGCGCCCTACCGGGCCCGCTTGATCGACCGTCACGGTGTGCGCCGCGCCCTGCTGCCGATGGCGGCCCTGTGCGCCGCCGCCCTCGGGCTGATCGCCGCGGTGGCCTGGGACCCCGGTGCACCCGAGGCCGCCCTGTGGGCGCTGGCCGCCGCGGCCGGGCTGACCGCCCCGCCCCTGGGCCCGTTCATGCGGACCCTGTGGACCGTACTGGTCCCGGAAGATGACGAACTCCAGCGGGCGTACGCGCTGGACACCGTCGCCGAGGAACTCCTCTACGTGGTAGGTCCGTTGCTCGCCGGGGCGATGGCCACCGCCGTCGAGCCGGCACTGGGCGTGGCGGTGAGCGCCGTCCTGCTCTTCGGTGGCACGGCCGTGCTCGCCACCTCGCCGCCGGCCGTCGCCTTCCGGTCCGGCCCCGCCCCGGAGGGCCCGGACCCGGTCGGGGACCCGGGAGCGGGGGACGGGCCCGGCCGGAACCGGTCCGCCCTGTGGCGGGGCCTGTTGGACCCGGTGCTCGTCACCGCGGGCCTGGGGGCCTGCCTGGGCGCCTTCAACCTGCTGGCCGTCGCCTTCGCCGACGACCACGGCGATCCGGCTTCCGTCTCCTGGGTGTCGGCGACCATGGCCATCAGCAGCGCCCTGGGCGGCCTGCTCTACGGCGCGGTCCGTTGGACCAGGCCGTTGCGGGCCCGGTTGCCGATCCTCGCCGGGCTGCTCGGACTGTTCTGCCTGCTGGCCGGGCAGTCCGGCGGCATGCTCGCCCTGGTGGCCTTCGCCGCGGGCGTGGGCTTCGCGATGTCCCCGACGCTCACCACCTCCTACCTGATCGCCGGAGAGGTGGACTCCGGAGCCCGCAGCACCGAGGCGGGAACCTGGGTCAACACCGCCTTCAACACGGGCAACGCCGCCGGATCCGCGGGGATCGGACTGCTCCTGGCACCCCTGTCGTTGGCCTGGTGCTTCGCCGTGACCGGTGCCGCCGTCCTCGTCCCCGCGCTCGTCGTGGCACTCCGGAATTCCCTGCGGAAAGAAATCCAGGTCGAGCAGGAGGAAAAATTCGAGAAAGCTGATACTGTCCATTCAGGCGAAGGGCGGGAGCCCCGGATCCGAAAAGGCTCCGAGAATTCCTGAAACGCCCTCCGGGCCTTTCCGGCCGTTCGGGCCATCGCCCACGTCCCCCGGTGATCCCTCCAGGGGTGGCGCGCGAAAATCAAGGACGGGGCCGGTCGCGGGCCCGGTGGTCACCGCCGGAAACCGCCTCCGAAGGCCACGAAGCCCAGGTGGGGCCGAGGTTCTGGCCCCATCGGGGCGATGCGCCCGCCTCGGGGGTTGATCGGACCCCGGACCCCGGCCCGATGGGCAGGCCCCGTCCGCCCCCCTGCGCACGCGACGTCGCGCAGTCATTTCTCATCGAATCTCATCGAATCTCAAAGAATTTGAATCGCCCTCGGCGAACATTCCCCAAGGAGAATTCAATGACCATCATCGAGAACGCCCCCGCCGACCTCTCCGGGCTCGCCGAGGCGCAGAAGTCCCAGGTTCGCTCCGTGTACCAGGAGATCGCCACCGAGTACGACGAGCGCATTCCCGGCGAGGGCGTCAGCGACGATCTGTTCACGGCCTCCGAGCACGACTTCGTCCTCAGCAAGGTCCGAGCCGGCCAGAAGGTCCTCGACATCGGCTGCGGCACCGGCCGGTTCACCGTCCCGATGGCCGCGGCGGGAGCCGAGGTCTCCGGCCTCGACATCTCCCGCGCCATGCTGGACGTCACCGCGGGCAAGCTCGCCGCCCGCGGCCTCACCGCGGACCTCCGCGAGGGCGACATGGCCCACCTGCCCTTCGAGGACGCCTCCTTCGACGTCGTCACCAGCATGCTCGCCCTCATGCACATCCCGCTCGGAGACCGCCAGGCCGTCTTCGCCGAGATCGCCCGCGTCCTCAAGCCGGGCGGCAAGCTCGTCATCGGCGTGAAGAACAGCCTCTTCGAGCAGTTCTTCAAGGGCGACCGCTTCGCGGCCGTCGACATCACCGACGTCGAGGCCAAGACCCTCCTCTTCACCAAGACCCGCGGCGGCAAGGACCTCACCGCGCCCTGGTACAGCTTCAGCCCGCAGGAGCTGAACTCCCTCTGCGCCACCTCCGGCATGATCGTCACCCACCTGCGGGGCAACTCCACGATCTCCGCCTGGCTCGCCGACGAGGTCCTGGCCGACTCGGGCGTGGCGGGCGTGGTCCGCACCCTGGAGAAGAACCTCGGCGACGTGCCGCCGTTCAACTACCTCGGCTACCACATCCTCGTCGAGGCCGTGAAGCCGGGCCGCTGAGCGACCCGCACCCCCGCCGGCCGTACCGCGCCCCCCGCACGGTGCGGCCGGCGGGGGAGGCGCCCCGGGCCCCGGCCCCTGCCCCCCCCGCACCGCCCGACCCCGACACAGCCCCGAGGTGTTGCATGGACACGTATCTTGTCGTCGTCAACGGCGAGGAGCAGTACTCGATCTGGCCCGCCGACCGCCCCGTTCCGGACGGCTGGCGCACCGAGGGGTTCGGCGGGGACAAGCAGGCGTGCCTGGGCCACGTCGGGCGCGTCTGGACCGACATGACCCCGCTGAGCCTGCGCACCCCCGAGCCCGCGGCGTGAGCAGCGCCGTGCAGGCCCTGGTCCACGGTCCCGGCCCGACCGGCGGCCCCACCCTGGTGACGCTCTTCGAACGCCAGGCGGACCTCCACCCCGACCGGACCGCCGTCGTCGGGGAGGACGGCGAACTGACCTACCGTGAGCTCGACGAGGCCGCCAACGCCCTCGCCCGGGACCTGTCCGACTCCGGCCTCGCCCCCCGCCGGGCCGTCCTGTGCGCCTTCCCCCGCTGCGCGGCCGCCGTGGTGGCCCAACTGGCCGTCCTCAAGGCGGGCGCCGTCCACGTCCCCGTCGACCCCGCCGCCCCCCTCGACCGCCTGCGACTGCTCGCCACCAGGACCGCAGCCGCCGCCCTGCTGACGGCCGCCCACCGCCCCGCGGACTCCGCCGCACCGCTCGGGGGGGCCCTGGTCCCGCTGCACCGGACGGTCGGACTCACCGACCGGGATCCGGTACGGCCCCACCCCCGCATCACCGCCGCCGACCCCGCCTACACGGTCTTCACCTCCGGCTCCACCGGGGAGCCCAAAGGGGTGGTCGTACCGCACCGGGCCATCGTCAGCACCACGCTGGCCCGCTTCACGCACTACCCGGAGACCGTCCGCCGCTTCCTGCTGATCTGGCAGATGACCTTCGACGCGGCCGTGGGCTGCACCTGGTGGGCACTGGCCTGCGGCGGCACCCTGGAGCTGGCCCCGCCCACCCTCGACGGCGTGATGTCCGCGGTGGACGCCGCCCTCACCGGCCGGGGCCGCGTCTCCCACACGGCCATGACCCCCTCGCTCTACCACGCCGCCCTGCAGCGCCTTCCCGGCCCCGCCCACGGCGCCGGCAACATCATGGTCGCCGGAGAACCCTGCCCCGAGCAGCTCCTCGCAGACCACTACCGGCTCCAGCCCCGCACCCGGCTGTGGAACGAGTACGGGCCCACCGAGGCGGCCGTCTGGTGCACCGGACTCGAACTGCTCCCGGGGGAGGAGGTCACCGTGGGGACCGCCATCGACGGGACCGGCATCCTCGTCCTGGACGAGGACGGCACCCCCGTCCCGGCCGGCACCCTCGGCGAGGTCCACATCACCGGCGACGGCCTCGCCGACGGCTACCTCGGCGACCCGGCCCTCACCGCCGCCCGCTTCCCGGAACATCCCGACGGACGCCGCTACCGGACCGGCGACCTTGGACGACTGCTCCCGGACGGCCGACTGGTCGTCATCGGCCGCACCGACCACCAGCTCAAGATCCGGGGCCACCGCGTGGAACCGGGGGAGATCGAAGCCGTCCTCCAAGCCCACCCCGAGGTCGCGCAGGCCGTCGTGACCGCCCGCGACGGCCGTCTCGTCGCCCACGTCGTCCGCCGTGACCCCACCGGGTCCGGGGCGGCACCGGCCCCGCTCCCCGCCTGAGCACCCGACACCCCCACCCGGTACCCACACCCCGGCACCCCGCGTGCCGCCACCCGGAGGCACCCCCATGTCCGAATCCCTCGACATCCGCGTCAAGCAGATCCTCGTGGAGGTCCTCGACCTCGACCTGGACCCCGCCGAGATCGGCGACGAGGCGTCGCTCTACTCCACCGGCATCAGCCTGGACTCCCTCACCCTGCTCCGCGTCATCACCGAGCTGGAACGGAGCTTCTCCTGCGAGATCGACGACGAGGCCGTGATGACCGCGGAACTCTTCGACGTCGGCAGCCTCATCGGCCTGGTGCGGTCCCAGCTGTCGGCCGCCGGGGTCGCGCCGGTACCCGCCGCCCTCTGACCACGCCCGAGCCGGCCGCAGGCCGCCCCCCAAGGAGAGCACCGTGAACACCAGCCTCGACCCCCGGTCCGCCACCGGGGTCCGGGTCCCGACCCACTGGTACAACGTCATCGCCGACCTGGCCGGCTACGTACCCCAGGACCGCAAGCCCGCACAGCAGCTCGGCAAGAGGGGCCTGCGCCCCCAACTCCCGCTCTCCATCTACCGGCAGAGCGTCAGTGACCGGCCCTACATCGAGATCCCCACCGAGATCCGCGCCGAGTACGAACGGTGGCGCCCCACCCCACTTGTGCGGGCCCGCCGGTTGGAACGCCTCCTCGGGACGCCCGCGAAGATCTACTACAAGTACGAGGGCGCCAGCCCCTCCGGCAGCCACAAGCTCAACTCGGCCATCCCGCAGGCGTACTACTACAAGAAGGCGGGCGTGCGAGAGCTGGTCACCGGTACCGGCGCCGGACAGTGGGGCACCGCCCTCGCCATGGCCACCCACGCCTACGACCTGGAGTGCACCGTCTACATGGTGCGCTGCAGCTACGAACAGAAGCCCCAGCGCCGCACCCTCATGGAACTCAACGGGGCGCGCGTCCTGCCCAGCCCCAGCGTCACCACGGAAGCCGGCCGTTCGCTCCTCGCCGACGACCCCGACTGCGCGGGCAGCCTCTCCGTGGCCAGCTCGGAGGCCCACGAGTACGCCAACGAGGGAGACGGGGTCCGCTACTCGGCCGGCAGCGGCGACAACCACGTCCTCCTCCACCAGACCGTCATCGGTCAGGAGGCCCTCGCCCAGCTGGCCGCCCTCGGCGAACACCCCGACACCGTCGTCGCGGCCCTCGGCGCGGGCAGCAACTTCGCCGGGCTCGCCATGCCCTTCTACAAGGACTCCCTGGAGACCGGCCGACGCACCCGCCTCGTTGCCGTCGAACCCAAGTCCTGCCCCAAGCTCACCCGAGGCGTCTACACCTGGGACCACCACGACGCCCTGGGCAACACCCCCATGTCGAAGATGTACACCCTCGGCCACACCTTCATCCCCTCACCCATCCACGCCGGCGGCCTCCGCTACCACGGCGCCGCCCCCGCGATCAGCTGGATGTACCACGAGGGCATCGTCGACGCCGTGGCCTACGGCCAGAACGAGGTCTTCGAAGCCGGCGTCACCTTCGCCCGCGCCGAACAGGTCATCCCCGCACCCGAGTCCGCCCACGCGATCCGACACGTCATCGACCGGGCCGTCCGCGCCCGCGAGACCGGCACCGCCGAGACGATCCTGTTCAACCTCAGCGGCCACGGCCTGATGGACCTCGGCTCGTACGAGAAGTACCTGGGCGGCCTCCTGGAGGACGATTCCGCCGCCGAAGCCGAAGTGGAACAGGCCCTCGGCAAGCTGCACCGCGCGGCGATCGCCTAGGCGGCCGGACATGGACCTCGACCCCACCCCCGAACAACGCGCCCTGCGCGACCGGCTGCGCACCGACCCGCCCCCGGCCACCTGGGACGGACTCGCCGCGGCCGGAGTGCTCGCCCTGAACGCCCCCGCCGAACACGGCGGACTCGGCCACTCCGCGCTGACCTGCGCCCTCGCCCTCGACGCCCTCGGTCACGGCTGCCGCGACCTGGGCCTCCTGATCTCCGCGGGGGCCCACATGTGGGCCGTCGGAGTGCCCGTGGCCCGGTACGGCACCCCCGAGCAACGCGCCCACTACCTCCCCGGACTCGCCTCCGGACGCCTCGTCGGCGCCCACGCCATCACCGAGGAGGGCACGGGCTCCGACGCCCTCGGACTGGACGCCCGGGCCCGCCGCGAAGGAGACCACTACGTTCTCGACGGCCGCAAGCGGTTCGTCACCAACGCCCCCGACGCGGACGTCTTCCTCGTCTACGCCACCCTCGACCCGCGCCTCGGCTTCACCGGCGTCACCGCCTTCCTCGTCGAGCGCGGACGACCCGGCGTCCGCGTGGAGACCGAACAGCGCAAGATGGGCCTGAACTCCTGCGCCTGGGGACAGCTCGTCCTCGACGGGGTCGAAGTCCCCGCCGCCCGGCGCCTCGGCGCCGAGAAACAGGGCTCCGCGGTCTTCGCGACCGTGATGGCCTGGGAGCGCACCCTCCTGCTCGCCCCCCTCCTCGGCGCCATGGAGCGACAGATCGAGGACTGCGCGGCACGGGCCCGTACCCGACGGCAGTTCGGCCGCCGCATCGGCTCCTTCCAGTCCGTCTCCAACCGGATCGTGGACATGCGGCTGCGGCTGGAGACCTCCCGCGCCCTGCTCAGAACGGCGGCCTGGGAACTCGACCGGCCCGGCCCGGACCGCGACCGCCGATCCTCCCCCCTTCCCGAACTCGTCAAGCTCCAGGTCAGCGAAGCCGCCGTCGCCACCTTCCAGGACGCCATGCAGATCTTCGGGGGCCACGGCTACACCGAGGACGCGGGAATCGAGGAACGGCTCCGCGACGCCCTGGGGACCCGGATCTCCTCCGGGACCTCCGACATGCAGCGCGACGTCGTCGCCGCCAAGCTCGGACTGAGGTGAACCCACCCGTGACCACCACCACCGAGGGAACCCTGACCGCCCTCCTGGAAGCGGCGGCCCACGCCCACCCCGGGGCCCCCGCCGTCAGCGACCGCAACGGCACCCTCGACTACGCGGAACTCGACGACACCGCCGACCGCGTCGCCCACGCCCTCACCGCCTCCGGCCCCCTGCGCGGGGCTCGCGTCGCCATCTGGCTCAACAAGTCCGTCGAGGCCGTCGCGGCCATCCACGCGGTCCTCCGCACCGGCGCCGCGTACGTCCCCCTCGACCCCACTGCCCCGCCCCTGCGCGCCGCCACCGTCCTCGCCGACTGCGGGGCCGAGTGGCTCGTCACCACCCCCGACCGTGCCGAGGCCCTGCGGGCCCGCGCTCCGGAGCAGGCCGCCCGGCTGTCCGTCCTCCACGTGGGCCCGGACAGCGTGCCGACCTCCGCACCCGCACCCGCCCCCGGCCGTACGGTCACCACCTGGGCGGAGGCGCTCCGACGCCACGCGGGAGCCGGTCCCGTCCGTACCGCCGTCGCCCCCGGGGACACCGCCTACCTGCTCTACACCTCCGGATCCACCGGCACCCCCAAGGGCGTGGCCCTCACGCACGCCAACGCCCGTGCCTTCGTGGACTGGGCCGTGACGGAGTTCGAGCTGACCCCGGCCGACGTCCTCGCCTCCCACGCCCCGCTCCACTTCGACCTCTCGATCCTCGACCTGTTCGCCGCCGCCGCCTGCGCGGGACGGGTCGCCCTGGTCCCCGAGAGCCTGCAGGGGATGGGCGCCGCCCTGCTCCGGTTCGTCGCCGAGCAGGACGTGTCCGTCTGGTACTCGGTGCCCACCGCGCTGCGCCGGATGGCCGAGGCCGCCGACACCCCGGCCGCGGGCCGGTTGCGGGTGGTGGCCTTCGCGGGCGAGGAATACCCCACCCGGCACCTGCGGAACCTGGCTGCGGTCCTCCCCGACGGAGCGGCCCTGTACAACCTCTACGGCCCCACCGAGACGAACGTGTGCACCCACCACCGCCTCGGTCCGGAGGACCTCGCCGAAGACGCCCCCGCCGCTCCGCCCATCGGCCGCCCCTGCCCCTACGCGGACACCTTCCTCCTCGGACCGGACGGCTCCGCACTTCCCGACACCGGAGAGGCCACCGGCGAACTCTGCGTCGCCGGACCCTCCGTGACCGCCGGGTACTGGAACGACCCCGCCCGCACCGCCGCCGTCACCGTCGAACGGGACGGCAGGCGCCACCACCGCACCGGCGACCGGGTGAGGCGGCTCCCCGACGGGCGACTGCTGTTCCTGGGCCGCGAGGACACCATGGTCAAGCTGAAGGGACACCGGATCGAACTCGGCGAGATCGAGGCCGTCCTCGACGGCCACCCCGAGATCGCGGAGGCGATCTGCGTGACCACTCCCGGGCCGGACGGCACCGGCCGCCTCACGGCCTTCGCCACCGCCGTCCCGGACACGGCCCCCGAAGAGCGGTCCCTGCGCCGCCACTGCCGAGACCACCTGCCCGGCTACATGGTCCCCGAACGGATCGTGCTGCTGCCCGCGCTCCCGTACACCTCCACCGGCAAGGTGGACCGAGGCTCCCTCACCGCCCGGGCGGCCGCGGGGACGGACGACCCCCGCCCCGGCTCCCCGGCGGCCCTCCGGCCGGACGCCGTCGCGGCCCGGTGAGCCCTCGTGCACACTCTCCTCGCCGAACGCCGGCTGCCCCACCACACCCTCCGGACCTGGGAATGGACCAGCTCCGCCCTGGGGTGCTCCAAACGCGCCGACGTCCTCGTTCCGCACCACCGCACCGGACCCCTCGCCGCCCTCTACCTCCTGCACGGCTTCGGCGGCAGCCGCAGCACCTGGCTGACCGGGACGCGGCTGGCGGAGCACCTCGCCGGCCGTGACCTCCTCGTGGTGCTCCCCGAGAGCGGCCGCCGCTGGTTCGTCAACGACGACCGGGGCGTCCGCTACGAGGACTACCTCGTGCACGAGTTGGTCCCCTTCGTCGACGACCGGTACGCCGACACCTTGCGACCCGGAGTCCGCGGTATCGGGGGCTTCTCCATGGGCGGGGCGGCGGCCCTCATGCAGGCCCTCCGCCACCCCGACGTGTTCTCGACGGCGCTCAGCCACGCCGGGGCCTTCGAAGCGCCCCTGCGGACCGGCGACCCGTACGCCGAACTGCGTACGGCCCGGGACACGGCGATCCCCTCCACCGAAGCCCACGAACGCGTCTGGGGCCCGTCCGGCAGCCCCGTCCGGGCCCGCTACGAACTGACCGCCCTCCTCGCCGGACACCGCCCCGCCGACCCACCCCTCTCCGTCTACGCCGACGTGGGCACCGGCGACTACCCGCGCATCCTCGGCATGAACCGCCGCACCGCCCGACGGCTGACCGAGGCGGGCCTCGACACCGACTACCGCGAACGACCCGGCGGGCACGACCTCGCCTTCCTCGACCAGGCGCTCCCGCATTCCCTGGAGTTCGCCGAGAACAGGCTCGGAAGGAGCCGACCATGTGTGGAATAGCCGGCTGGGCCGACTGGAGCCGCGACCTGACCGACAGCGGACCCGTCGTCGAGCGCATGACCAAGACCCTCGCCCCCCGGGGCCCCGACGCACAGGAGGTGTGGCCGTCCCCGCACGCCACGCTCGGACACAGCCGACTCGCCGTCATCGACCTCGACGGCGGCGCCCAGCCGATGGTCCGCACCGACCGGGCGGGCGGACGCGTCGCCCTCACCTTCAGCGGAGAGATCTACAACTTCCGTGAACTGCGCGCCGAACTCGGCACCCACGGCTGGTCCTTCGAGACCCGCTCGGACACCGAGGTCCTGCTCACCGCCTACCTCCAGTGGGGCACCGACTGCGCCCGCCGCCTCGACGGCATGTACGCCTTCGCGATCTGGGACGAGCGGACCCGCGAACTCCTCCTCGTACGGGACCGGTTCGGCGTCAAACCGCTCTACCACGCGCGCGTCGGCGAGGGCCTGCTCTTCGGCTCCGAACCCAAGGCCCTACTCGCGCACCCCGGGCTGCCCGCCGAACTCGACGCCGAGGGCGTGGCCGAACTGACCGCCGTGGTCCGCGCCCGGACCCCGGGGCACGGCACCTTCCGCGGGGTCCGCGAGCTCCGCCCGGGACACCTGCTCGTCGCCGGGGAGAACGGCGTCCGCGAACGGGCCTACTGGGAGCTGGAGGCCCGCCCGCACACGGAGGACTTCACCGCCACCAGCGACCACGTGCGCGAGCTGCTGCACGACATCGTCGGACACCAGGTCGTCGCCGACGTGCCCGTGGGCACCCTGCTCTCCGGGGGCATCGACTCCAGCGCCGTCACCGCCCTCGCCGCCCGGGCCCTCAACGGGGAGCTGGCGAGCTTCGCGGTCTCGCCGCCCTCCGCCGGAGGAGCGGGATCCGACGCCTGGCGGCCGAGCGAGGACGGCCCCTACGCGGCCCTGGTGGCCGACGCGCTCGGCATCCGCCACGAGGTCACCGACGTGACCGTGGACGACCTCGTCGAACGCTTCGACATCGGCCTCCACGCCCGGGACCTCCCCGGCTGGGGAGACCTGGACACCTCCATGTACATGCTGTTCGAGACGGTCCGCAGGCACTGCACGGTGGCCCTGTCGGGCGAGGCGGCCGACGAGATGTTCGGCGGCTACCTGTGGCAGCTCGATCCGGACTTCACCGGGCACGACTCCTTTCCCTGGACCCACGGCCGGAGCCGGCCGGACGTGCTGCTCCGCGAGGACGTCCGGCGCCTCGTGGACCCCCGCGGCCACGAGGCGGAGCGCTACCGCCGGGCCCTCGCGGAAGTGCCGCGGCTCGCCGGCGAGGACGCGGCCCGACGCCGCGAACGGGAGGTCTTCCACCTCGGCATCACCCGCTGGCTGCCGGGGCTCCTCGACCGACAGGACCGGCTGAGCATGGCCGTGGGCCTGGAGGTCCGGGTGCCCTTCGCCGACCACCGGCTGGCCCAGTACCTGTTCGACGTCCCCATGGCGCTCAAACGACACGGGGGCACCCCCAAGGCCCTGCTGCGGGAGGCGTCCCGGGGCATCCTCCCCGACGCGGTCGTCGACCGCCCCAAGAGCGCCTATCCGGCGGGCCGCAACGACGCGCTCGTCGAGCGGATGCGGGGGAAGGTCCTCGACCTGCTCGCCGATCCCCACGCGCGGGTCTTCGACCTCCTCGACCGGGAGACGGTCCGTACCGCCGTCACGGGCGGCGACCTCGGCTCCCTCCCCGGACCGATCACCGCCGCCACCCCTGCCATCAGCCTGTCCTACCTGCTCGAACTCGACCGTTGGCTGGACCACTACGACGTCCGGCTCGTCCTCTGACCGACCCGCCCCGCGGACCCGTGCCCCGGCCCGCCCCCACCGGATCCCGGCACCCCGGATCCCCGCCCCCGTACGGAGGAGCGATGACACCCCCCGCCCGGCCCCGCCCGCCCACCGGCCCGGCCCGGGACCCGGCGCCGCAGCCCCGCGCCGTGCCCCGGTCCGCCGACCGGCCGCGCCGCGCCGCCCGCGGTCTCCGTGCCGCCGTGGTACGGCTCCTGGCCGAGGGACGCGCGACGGCCGTCGCCTGGCGCGGTACGCCATGAGCGGCCCGGTGCCCACGAGCGTCCGGTCCGGCGCACCGACCGGTCCGCTCCTCCTCCGTCCGGCCCCGCAGGGGGGCCGGACCGGGCCGCCGGACCGGAGGGCCCGATCGGACGCCGGATCCCCGCCCGCCCCGCGGCCCGACCCCACGGGCTTCGCCGCGCTGCTCCCGCCCTCGGCCGTCTCCGCGGAGACCTTCCGCGACCTCTTGTACGGGGAGGCCGTCTTCCCCGAGGAGGAGGCCGTGGTCCGGGGAGCCGTGGAGGCCCGGCGCCGGGAGTTCCGCACCGTGCGGCAGTGTGCCCGCCGGGCCCTCGGCGGCCTCGGGGTCCCGCCGGTACCGGTCCTGCCCGGCCCCCGCCGGGAACCGCAGTGGCCCCCGGGCGTCGTCGGCAGCATGACCCACTGCGCCGGCTACCGGGCCGCGGCCGTGGCGTACGGCGGGGACGTGCTCTCGCTCGGCATCGACGCCGAGCCGCACGAGGCCCTCCCGGAGGGCATGCTGCCCGCCGTCGCCGGCCCGGAGGAGGCCGAACGACTGGACCTGCTGTACGCGCGCCTGCCGCAGGTGCACTGGGACCGCGTCACCTTCAGCGCCAAGGAGTCCGTGTACAAGGCGTGGTTCCCGCTGGCTCGACGCTGGCTGGGCTTCCACGACGCCAGTCTGATCCTGGACCCGGACCGGGAGTCCTTCGAGGTCGTGCTGCACCGCACGCACGAGCACTCCGACGGCCGGCTCCTCGACTCCATGAGCGGCCGCTGGTCCGTGGCCGACGACCTGATCCGCACGGCGGTGGTGGTGCCGCCCCTCTGACCCCGACCGCGTCACCCCCGTGCCCCTCGCCCGACCCTCGCCCGACCCGCACCGGAGGAACCGACATGACCGTGACCGCCGCCCCGGAGTCCCGCACCGCCCCCGGCCCGGCCCGGACCGCCCTGCCCCGACGCCTGCTCATGTGCCGCCCCGAGCACTTCGAGGTCTCCTACCGAATCAACCCCTGGATGGACCCTGCCAAGCCCGTGGACACCGCGCTGGCCCTGACCCAGTGGGAGCTGCTGAAGGAGACGTACGAGTCCCTGGGGCACACGGTGGACGTCATCGAACCGGTGCCGGGTCTGCCCGACATGGTGTACGCGGCGAACGGCGCCACCGTGTTCGACGGCAAGGTGCTCGGTGCGCGCTTCCGGCACCGGGAGCGGACCGCCGAGGGACCCGCCTACCTGGACTGGTTCTCCCGCAACGGTTTCGAGGAGATCCTCTGGCCGGAGCACATCAACGAGGGCGCGGGTGACTTCCTGCGCGTCGGCGGCACCGTCCTGGCGGGCAGCGGCTTCCGCACGGATCCGCGCGCCCACGCTGAGGCCCAGGAGTTCTTCGGTCTGCCGGTGGTCGGCCTGACCTTGACCGACCCCGACTATTACCACCTGGACACGGCGCTGGCGGTACTGTCCCCGACCGAGGTCATGTACCACCCGGAGGCGTTCACCCCCGGCAGCCGAGAGGTGCTGCGCCGGATGTTCCCCCGCGCCGTCACCGCCACCGCCGCTGACGCCGCGGTGTTCGGACTCAACGCCTTCTCCGACGGTCTGAACGTGCTGCTGCCCGAAGCGGCCACGGGACTCATCGCCCGGCTGCGCGAGCGGGGGTTCAACCCCCTGGGCATGGACCTGACGGAGCTGCTGAAGGGCGGCGGCAGCGTCAAGTGCTGCACTCTGGAACTCCACGGAGCCTGTCTCCGCGGCCCGTCCTGGTAGCTTCCGAAAGGACCCCGATGCGCGTCGCCCCGCCCCGAGAACTCGCCGACCTGCCCTACGCGCACCACCTTGAACCCTGCGCGGGGGAGCCGGAGCGGGACGGGGCCCACGACTGCGTGCACGTGGACGGGGCCCACTACGAGGACCTGGACGGCGGGCGGCTCCGGCTCGTGGAGTCGGCGCTGTCAGAGGTCACCCTGACCGGCGGCCGCTACCGGCGGGCCCGGCTCGACTCGGTCTGGTGCCGGGGGCTCCGCGCGGTCGGCACCGACCTGGCGGAGACGGCCTGGCTGGACGTGGACTGCGCGGCGGGCCTGTTCGCGGGCATCCAGCTGCACGGAGCGGAACTGCGCCGGGTGGTCTTCCGGAACTGCAAGTTCGACTCGGTGAACTTCCGCGCCGCCCGGCTCCGCGAGGTCGCCTTCGTGGACTGCCTGCTGCGCGACGCGGACTTCGCGGGGGCCGCCCTGAACGACGTGGTCTTCCCCGGCAGCACCCTGGAGTCCGTCCGCCTCGACGGCGCGGGCCTCGCGAAGACCGACCTCCGCGAGGCCCGCGCCCTCGGCATCACCTCGGGCTTCGAAGCGCTGCGGGGCGCCGTGATCAGCACCCCGCAGCTCTTCGACCTGGCCCCGTCCCTGGCCGCCCACCTGGGCCTGACCGTCAAGGACGACTGACGACTGACGAATCACGTCCGAGGTCCGAGGTCCGAGGTCCGACGTCCGGCGGCTCACGGCGGAGGGCCGAGAGGTGGGGCGGGCGTCGGGTCCGCCGCCGGACCCCCGTACCGGCGGCGGTACGGGCCGCTCAGGCGGGGGTGACGGGGACGGTGATGTCGCAGGCCGGGTCGGTGGGGGTGAGGGTGGCCCAGTCGGCGAAGTAGACCTCGCGGGGGGCGGCGGTGGCGGTGCGGCCCTCGCGGGCGGCCCAGGCGTGGACGGCGTCGTACGCCGAGAGGATCTGCGGGTACCGGACCTGGGCGCGGGTGATGCGGGTGTAGGCGGCGGTGTGGGCCGGCTCGGTGCGGGAGGGCACCGGGTACGTGCCGGCGCGGGCCGGGTCCACCGGGACGCACACCTCCACCGGTCCGTCGCCGTCCTCGTCGACCTCCCCGTGGTAGACCACGAACGGGTGCCCGAAGAAGCCGCCGTGGGCCTCCGCGACCGGGGCCAGTCGGCCGATCGCGGCGCCGATCCACTCCGGCAGCTCCTCCGGGGTGACGTGCCGCTGCTCCGTGAGCACCAGCTGTTCCGGCACCTCGCGCTGCAGGATCTCGTACATGTCCAGGTTCCCTTCGTCTCCGAGCAGGTGGATGCGGAGGTGGGAAGCCAGCTCCCGCTGGGCCGCGACGCGCTCCTCGACCCCGTCCCAGTACGCGGCCACCAGAGCGGCCGCCTCCTCGGGCGGGGCCGCCAGGACCTCGGCGACCTGCGCCAGCGGCATGTCCAGCCCGCGCAGCCGAACGATCAGGCGTGCGGCGCCGAGCCGGCCCTCCCGGTAGAACCGGTAGCCGGTGATGGGGTCGACGTGGTCCGGCGGCAGCAGGCCCTGGCGGTCGTACAACCGCAGGGCCTTCTGCGACAGGCGCGCCCGCCGGGCGAACGCGCCGATCGCGAGCAGTTCTTCCCTCTCCTCCATGGCCTCCACGCTCCCGTCTGCCCCAGGGGCAGGGTCAAGGACGACGGTCCGTGATCGTGACACGGGGCGGGTACGGCACCGGTCAGCGGGGCGACCAGACGCCGAGCTCGTTGCCGGCGGGGTCGGTGAAGTGGAAGCGGCGGCCGCCGGGGAAGGCGTACGGGCCGGCGACCACCGTGCCGCCGGCCTCCCGCACGACGGACACCGAGCGGTCCAGGTCCTCGGAGTAGAGGAGCACCAGGGGGCCGCCGCGCCCGGCGGGCCGCTCGTCCCGCTCGTCCAGGCGGAGGCCGCCGACCTCGGGGGCGTCGGGGCCGCGGATGCCCGCGTAGCCGGGGCCGTAGTCGTTGAACTCCCAGCCGAAGGCGGCCGCGTAGAAGCGGCGGGCGGAGGGGAGGTCGGTGACGGTCAACTCGACGTAGTCGAGGGCGTGGTGACGGTGCGCGGGCTTCGCCTCGGGCGTCTCCGGTGCCTCTGCCGTCTCTGGCGTCTTCGGTGTCTCGGGCATGCCCCGCATTGTGGTCGACCGCTGCGACAGCGGCCCGGCGGCCCGCCGGGAGCGGAGCGGGGCGCCGGGCCCGGCCGGTGGCTCCGGGCCGAGAAGGCGAGGGGGAGAGGGGTGAGGTGTGAGGGGTGAGGGGTGCGTGGGAGGTGGGAGAGGTGGCGGGCGGGTCCCGGTCAGAGGACGGCGACCGGGGCGACCGGGGTGCCCGTGCCGCCGACGAAGGGTTCGGGCATCGCGGAGAGCAGGAACGCGTACCGGGAGAGTTCTGCACAGGCTGTGGACAGCGCTTCCAGGTTCCAGTTCTGGCCCTGGTGCATGCCCATCTCCACCAGGTGGAGGGCGTGCACCGGCAGCCACAGGTCCTCGATCTCCGGCGGGAAGATCTCGAAGGTGAGCGTGTCGTTGGCGACGGCCGCCACGTCCCGGGCGTGGAACCACTCCGGGGTGCGCACGGACAGCCCGGGGGACGGGAAGCCGTACCCGTGCTTGTCCCCGGCGAGGTAGACCTGCACCTGCCCGGTGCGGACCAGCACCACGTCCCCGGCCCGGACCCGCACCCGCCCGAACTCCTCGGCCTCCGCCAGGTCCTCCGGGGTCACCGCGTGGTCCCCGGGCAGCCGGTCCAGGCCCTTGGCCCGGGCCACGTCCAGCAGCACCCCGCGCGAGAGGATCGGCGCGGCCTTGTCGATGCCGCTGTACTGCGCCCGGGTGTGCGGGGTCACGGTCGCGGCGGGGCGGCCGTTGTAGATCCGGCCGGAGTGCGAGACGTGGGTGAGGGCGTCCCAGTGGGTGCCCGCCTGGAGGCCCATGGTCACGGCGTCGTCGCTGCAGGCCACCGTGCCGGGGCCGAAGAGCTCCTGGTTGATCTGCACCATCGTGTGCAGCGGGTTGATCCGGCCGGGGATCAGGCCGGCCTGGACCCCGTCCTCCTTGAGGGGCAGGGCGAGGGGGAACCGCAGGCCGGTACGGACCTCCGCGACGGCCTCGCGGACCACCTCCGGGGTGATCAGGTTGAGGGTCCCCGTCTCGTCCTCGGCCCCCCAACGGCCCCAGTTGTTGACCCTCTTGGCGATCTCGTGGAACTCCTGCGGCAAGGACATGGGGGCTCCTCGGGTCTTGTGCGGGCGGACCGGGTGGCCCCTAGAATCTAACGGTCCGTCAGAAAACGGGAAGGGGCGGGACGTGGGGAACTTCTTGGCAGGCAAGGTCGTCGCGGTCACCGGCGCGGGCCGGGGCATCGGCCGGGCGGTGGCCCTGGCCGCCGCCGCCGAGGGCGCCCGGGTCGTCGTGAACGACTACGGCGTCTCCATCGAGGGCGGGGAACCGACCAGCGAGGTCGCCGAGGCGGTGGTCAAGGAGATCGTGGCCGCCGGCGGTCGGGCCGTGGCCGTGGCCGACGACATCTCCACGATGGCGGGCGGTCAGCGCATCGTGGACACCGCGCTCGCCGAGTACGGACGCCTCGACGGAGTGGTCTGCGTGGCCGGGATCCTCCGCGAGCGGATGCTGTTCAACATGTCCGAGGAGGAATGGGACCCGGTGGTCGCCACCCACCTCAAGGGCACCTTCACCGTCTTCCGGGCCGCCTCGGCCGTGATGCGCAAGCAGGGCTCCGGCACCCTCATCGGCTTCACCAGCGGCAACCACCAGGGCTCCGTGGCCCAGGCCAACTACTCCGCCGCCAAGGGCGGGATCATCTCGCTGGTCCGCAGCGCGGCCCTCGGCCTGCACAAGTACGGGGTCACCGCCAACGCCGTGGCCCCGGTGGCCCGCACCCGGATGTCCGCCAACGTCCCCATGGAGCTGGCCGAGATCGGCGAACCGGAGGACGTGGCCGCCCTGGTCACCTACCTGCTCTCCGACCGGGCCCGGGGCGAGGGGATCACCGGGCAGGTCTACACGATCGCCGGACCCAAGATCGCGGTCTGGGCGCAGCCCCGCGAGCTCCGCGCCGGGTACGCGGACGGGGCCTGGACCCCGGAGAAGATCGCCGACTTCCTGCCCGGCACGGTCGGCACCGACCCGATGCCGATGCTGGCGAAGCTGGAGGCCATGGCGAAGGCCGCGGCGGAGAAGGCCCGCCCCAACGCCTAGCCGCTGCGCGGGGCGTGGGTGTGGGCATGGGGGCGGGTGTGGGCGTGGGCGTGGGCGTGGAGTCGGGGTTTCCGGCCGCCGGCCCGCTGCGTCACGCGTGACCGGGCGGTGTCACGCGTGACAGGGCAGTGTCACCCGTCACCGATCACCGTGCAGTGCCACCCGTCACCCAGGACCGTGCAGTGTCACCGATCACCGTGCAGGAAGGGGTACGCGTGGAACTCGGATCCGGCGAGCGGGACGAGGGCTTCCGGCAGGAGGCGCGGGACTGGCTGACGACCCGGCTGACCGGCCCGTTCGCGGCCGCCGCCGGCCTCGGCGGGCCCGGCAGCGAGCACCAGGGCGGTCCCGTCCGCCGGTCCTGGGAGCGCGAGCTGGGCCGCGGAGGCTGGATCGGCCTGGGCTGGGACGCGCCTCCGGGGGCGTACGGGCAACGCTCGGCGAGCCTGACCCGGCAGGTGGTCTGGGCGGAGGAGTACGCCCGGCTGCGCGCGCCCGGCCGGGTCGGCCACATCGGGGAGAACCTCCTCGCCCCCACCCTCCTCGCCCACGGCACCCCCGAACAGTGCGCCCGCCACCTGCCCGGCATCGCCCGCGGCGAGCGGCTGTGGTGCCAGGGGTACAGCGAGCCCGGGGCCGGCTCGGACCTCGCGGGCATCCGTACGGCCGCCGTGCGGGACCCGGCCGACGGCCTGTTCCGGGTCACCGGCCAGAAGATCTGGACCTCCCTCGCCCAGGAGGCCGACTGGTGCTTCGTCCTGGCCCGCACCGAGGCCGGTTCGCGGCGCCACCGCGGGCTGTCCTTCCTGCTCGTCCCGATGGACCAGCCGGGGCGGATCGAGGTCCGGCCCATCCGGCAGATGTCGGGGACGGCCGAGTTCAACGAGGTCTTCTTCGACGGGGCCGTGGCCGCGGAGACCGTGGGCGGCGAGGGCGCCGGCTGGACGGTGGCGATGGGGCTGCTGGCCCTGGAGCGCGGGGTGTCCACCCTCGTCCAGCAGATCGGCTTCGCCGCCGAACTGGAGGAGGTCCTGGCGGACTTCCTGCGCGGCGGCCGGGCCGGGGACCCGGCCCTCCGCGCGCGGCTGGTGCGGCAGTGGGCCGAACTGCGCACCATGCGCTGGAACGCCCTGCGGACCCTCGGCGGCTCCGGCGGGCCGGGCGCCCCGAGCGTGGCCAAGCTGCTGTGGGGCGGCTGGCACCGGCGGCTGGGCGAGTTGGCGGTGGCCGTGCACGGGGCGGCGGCGACCGCGGCCGGGGCGCCCTGGAGTCCGGAGGAGCCGTACGAACTGGACGGCTACCAGCGGCTGTTCCTGTTCAGCCGGGCCGACACCATCTACGGCGGCTCGGACGAGATCCAGCGGAACATCATCGCCGAGCGGGTGCTCGGCCTGCCTAAGGAGTCGCGGTGAGAGGCGTCGTGTTCGACGGCAAGCAGGTGCTCGTGGTCGATGATCTGGAGATCCGCGATCCGGGCCCGGGGGAGGTGCTGGTCGCGGTGAAGGCGGCCGGGCTCTGCCACAGCGACCTGTCCGTGATCGACGGCACCATTCCCTTCCCGGTGCCGGTGGTGCTGGGGCACGAGGGGGCGGGCATCGTCGAGGCGGTCGGTACGGGAGTGACGCACGTGGCCCCCGGGGACCACGTGGCCCTGTCCACCCTGGCCAACTGCGGGGCCTGCGCCGACTGCGACCGTGGCCGCCCCACGATGTGCCGCAAGGCCATCGGCATGCCGGGGCAGCCCTTCTCCCGGGCGGGCCGGCCGCTCTTCCAGTTCGCCTCCGACTCCGCCTTCGCCGAACGGACCCTGGTGAAGGCCGTGCAGGCCGTGAAGATCCCCGAGGACGTCCCGCTGACCAGCGCCGCCCTGATCGGCTGCGGGGTCCTGACCGGGGTCGGCGCCGTACTGAACCGGGCCCGCGTGGACCAGGGCGACTCCGTCCTCGTGATCGGCACCGGCGGCATCGGGCTGAACGTCCTCCAGGGCGCGCGGCTCGCGGGCGCGGGCCCGATCGTCGCCGTGGACGCGAATCCGGCGAAGGAGGAGACCGCCCGACTCTTCGGTGCCACCCACTTCGTGGACGCCTCCTCGGTCGAGGACACCTCCGCCGCCGTCCGGGAGGTGCTGCCCACCGGGGCGGACCACGCCTTCGAGTGCGTGGGCAACGTCAAGCTGATCCGGCAGGCCGTCGACCTCCTCGACCGGCACGGGCAGGCCGTCCTCCTCGGCGTGCCCGGCTTCCGCGAGGAGGCCGCCTTCCAGGTGTCCTCGATGTACCTGGACAAGTCCATCCTCGGCTGCCGCTACGGCTCCTCCCGCCCCCAACGCGACATCGCCCGCTACGCGGAGCTCTACCGGAGCGGGCGGCTGCTCCTCGACGAACTGGTCACGCGCACCTATCCGGTGGAGAAGTTCGCCGAAGCCGCCGAGGACGCCCACGCGGGCCGAGTGGCCCGGGGGGTGCTCACCTTCTGACCCGAGGGGTGCTCACCTTCCGGCCAGGGGGTGCTCACCTTCCGATCCGAGAGGGCTCACCCTCTGATCCGGGAGGTGGCGAGCATCAGCCAGAGGGCCGACGCCCACGGGGTGAGGGCGGCGAGCAGGGGCATGCCGAACCGCCACAGGGGGTCGGTGGTGAATCCGGCCGCGTACGGGACGAGCAGGCCCGCGCCCAGCAGCAGGACGGCCAGGGCGGGCAGGTGGTACCGGGCGCGGAAGCGACGCCACAAGTGCACGTCGGCCTTGGCCATCTGGGACTTCACGGCCGCCGAGACGAGCCCCGCGAAGGGCACCGTCCAGACCAGCAGGCAGAGGCTCCCGTAGGCGGTGAAGGCGTCGGAGGGGTCGGGCCACGGGGGCAGTTCCGGGTGCGAGGGCGCGTACCAGAGGGACACGGGGGTGCCGGGCCGGGGCAGGCCGACCGTCTCGTGGTCCGGCAGGACGTAGTCCCGCACCCCGGAGTCGTACGGCACCCGGAAGGCGAGGCGGGTGCGGTAGATCGGCTCGTCGCTCTCCGTCGTGCCCACCCGGCGCGGTTCGTCGAGCAGACGTGCCACGGGCACCTCGTGCTCGGAGACCCCGGCGCGCTCGCGGCGTTCCGCCTCGCGGACGTCCGCCCCGGCCGGGAGGAAGGCGATGAGCAGGCAGGCGATGCTCGCGAACGGTATTCCGAGGGCGAAGAGGTAGGTCAGCGGGCGGCTCGGTCGCCGGGTCTCCCGGTAGGGCTTGTCCAACGGGCCGCGCGGGGCGCGCACCCGGTGGCCGGAGACCACCCAGACGGCCGCGGCCGCGGCGCTCAGCGCGGCGAAGCCCAGGGGGAGGAGGACCGGCGGGTACGGGGCGAGGCCGGGGACGAGGACGCTCAGCAGGGCTGCCCAGCCGCTGAGCACCATCGTCCGGCCCGCCCCGGTCGTCCACCGGCTCCGCCCGGCTCCCTCCTGCCGCACGCCCATGCTTCCCCCCGAAGTCCCGCCCCCGCCCGCCGTGTCGGGGGCGCTCGCGGCACGCAGGATACGCAGTCGGTCGCGCGGACCGAGGTTTCAGGGGGCGTCGCCCGGCTCGCGGTTGTAGGTGGCGCTGTTGTGAGATCCCAGGACGGAAAAGGCGGACCCGTTCACTTCGCCGATGTGAACCCGCGCATCCTCCGGCTCCGGTCGAACGAGGTAGTCGCGTAGCGCGCGGGCCGCTGGGAACAAGTGGGGGGCGGCGGCTCCAAGCAAGCCCAGCCGCAGCAGCGCTGCCGCTGTTGCGCCGACTTCGGTCAAGGACTCGAAGAGCGGTGGCAACGTGAACACCAGAAAGCACAGGACGATGGCGGCCGGTACGTGCTCGAGATCCGCCTTCGTCCTTGCGGCAGTACGGGACACGAACTCGACGCCGCCCTCGGGATTGTGCGGGATGGGCTCCCATTCGTCCGCTCGTCGCCCCGCCACGATCAGACGGAAGTCGACGCTTTGGCCTCGCTCCAGGTGCCCGATGACGAATACGGCCTCGTGTAGGCCGTCTTCCCGGGTCTGTTCCCGTCGCACCCCCCACTCGCGTTCCGTGCGCGAGGTGGCGTCAGCTTCGAGTACGCGCGTCCCGCTCTTGAAGCGGAAGCGGATCTGCTGGTCCTTCACGACCTGGTTGCCGGTGTTCTCCACGGTGAACTGCACAGATGTCAGGTGATCCACCGGCACACCGTCGTAAGAGAAGCCCAACCGTCCTCGGACGGAGTCGTCCGCCGAGACGATGCCCGACCGAGTCTCCGAGTCGTAGGACAACTGCTTCACGGGGTCCCGGCGCCCGCGCATGTACTCCACGCTGATCGTGCCGAGCACCCCGAGCAGGGCCCCCAGACCCCCGCCCAAGAGTTCCTGCTGAAAGTCGCTGAGCGCAGCGGCCCCGTACATTTCGCCCTCCCCTGCCTGCGCGGCTGTCGCGACCCTAGCGCCGACAGCTGATGCCTGTGGGGGCCTTGGCTGATCCTGGGGAGCCGTGGGGCTGCGACCCGCCGGATTGTCGCGTACGTGACGGTCGGTCAGGGGGTGAAGCGGCCGAAGCGGCCTCGGTGGAAGAGGAGCGGGTCCCCCTCGCCGGTGGCGCCCATGGCCTCCACGCGGCCGACCACGATCAGGTGGTCGCCGCCGGTGTGCACGGCGTGGATCCGGCAGTCGATCCAGGCGGGTACGGACTCCAGGCGCGGGGAGCCGGTCACCGGGGCCGGGTCGTGGCGGACGCCCGCGAACTTGTCGGCGCCGCTGACCGCGAAGGAACGGCACAGCTCGCCCTGTTCGGCGCCGAGCACGTTGACGCAGAACACGCCGGCGCGGGCGATCCGGGGCCAGGTCGTGGAGGTACGGGCCACCATGAAGGTCACCAGGGGCGGGTCCAGCGACAGCGAGGCGAAGGACTGGCAGGCGAATCCCGCGGGCCCTTCGTCGGGCGCGTCCGTCGGGGCCGGGGCGGTGACCACCGTGACCCCGCTCGCGAAGTTGCCCAGGACGGAGCGGAACTCGGCGGGGCTGACGGGCGCCCGCTCGTCCTCGCCGACCGCCCGCAGGTGCGGCCGCGGCAGCGGGTCGAGCGGCGGCTCCCCGGCGGTGGTCGGGTATCCCGCGGACCTGAGGTATCGGACGACGGTGGCCGCCATCCCAGCGTGTCCCATCACCCTCGCATTGAAGCTGACGGTTCGTCAGATGGGAAGGGGGTCGGCGGGGCGGGAAGGGTCGGGGACGTCGAGGGTGTCGAGGATATTGAACGCGTTCAAAGAGGGGTATAGGGTCACGGTCGTAGTCGATTGAACGTGTTCAATTGAGGGGAAGGGATGTCCCATGGGCATCGCGGGGACCACGGGCCGGAGCGGGCCCGCGGCGCATGTCGGGCCCATGGGGACTGCGGGGCCCACGGGGGCTGGGGGGTCCATCGGGGATGCAGGGCCTGTGGGGCGGGCCGGTGCGGTCGGGCGGGGCGGGTGGGCGGGTACGGGGGTCTCGCCCACCGGGCCTGCCGGGCCCTCCGTGCCGGCCGGGGCCGCCGGGGCCGCTTGGTCCGCCGGGCCCGCTTGGTCGCCCCGGCGGCCGGTGGCTCCGGCCTCGCCGCCCTCGCCGTCCACTCCGACCTCCTCGTCCCCGACCTGGTGGTCGGTGACGCCCGGGGCGACCCTCGCCCTGTTCGTGCAGGTGGTGCTCGCGGCCGTCGGCGCGGAGGTCGTGGCCGTCGCGACCGGGGTCAGTGCGGTGAGCACCGCCGACCTCCCCGGCAGCGTGGGCAGCTGGTTCGGGCTCCTGTTCCTGTCCGCCGTCGGGCTCCTCACCGGCGCGGTCCTCACCTTCGCCTACGCCGTGGCGGTGGTGAAGCCGGCGGGCTTCCTCGGGCACGCCGTCGCGCGGCGCGCCTTCGCGCGGGGCGGCGGTCGGTCCGGTGCGGCCCGGCCGGTCGCGCAGCTCGTCGCCCTGGTGCTGCTGTCGGCCTTCTTCGCGCTCCCGCTGCGGGACGCGTCCGGCGGCGCCTACCTGAGCTGGTGGCTGGGGCTGACCGCTGCCGGGGTCCTGCCGCTGCTGCTGTCCCACCGGTTCCACGCCCGCGGCGCCGATGCCCGGGCCCGCCGCCGCCTCACCGCGGAGCTGTCCGGCGCGGTCCTCGCCCTCATCGTCCTGACCGGCCTGGTCCTCTCCGCCCGGAACGGCGCCTGAGATGGCCGGCCCTCGGGACCTGTGGAGCGCGACGCCCGGAGCGACCCTCGTGGGAGGGGCGCAGGCCGCCCTCGGCATGGTGGCCCTGCTGGTGCTGCCGTACTTCGAACCGGAGCAGGACGACCACGGGGTGCGCGGTCCGCTGTTCGGGCTGCTGCCGGCGCCCGTCCTGGTCCCGGTCTTCCTCGTCCTCCTGGCGACGCTCCTCGCCCTGTGCGTCACCAAGCCCGCCGGATACGTCGGTGAGGTGGTGGCCCGGCGGTCGGGGCGGGAGGGCGCCGGTTTCCGGGCCGCGGTCGGGCTCGCGGCCCTAGTGCCGATCGCGGCCCTGGCCGCCCTGCCCGTGTGCGGCCTGGCGGAGGCCCCGTACCCGCAGATCTGGGCGGCGCTGGCCGGGGCGGGGGTGCTGCCGCTGACGGCGGCGGCCTTCTTCCGGCACCGCGGCACGTCCGAGCGGAAGCGGGTGACCGGCACGGCCGTGGTGGCCGGCGCGGTCCTGGCGCTGCTGGTGGCGGTGGGGGTGGTGGCCGCCGCCGGACAGGAGCCCTACCGCGCGCCGGTCCTGGACCGGGCCGGGTACGTCGCCACCTGGAGCGGGGACGGTACGCGGCTGGTCCTCGCCGCCGACGGCACGGTACGGGCCGAAGGGGTCGTCCTCGCCGAGGGGGAGGCGGCCGCCCGCTGCTCGGGCCCGGGCACCTGGCGGCTCGCGGAGCCGGGTGCGGACGGTGGGGGCGGTCGACAGTCCGTGGCCGTCACGCTGACCGGCTGCCCGGGGATCGCCACCCAGGGCGGTACCCGGGACGGCGTCTGGGACGGCACCTGGCAGATCACGGGCACGGCGGAGGCCCCGGAGCTGTTCCGCATCCTCGGCGACCCGGACGAGAACCCGCCCGAACTCCTCGACCGGACGTCCTGACGTCCTGACGTCCTGACGGGCGGAAGGGCGCGGAAGGGCTCGCGGAAAGGCGCGGAAGGGGGCAACGGGGCGGGTTCCGAGGAGGGGGACCGGGGCGCGCGGGCCCGTCCCCCACCCGGGTGGGGGAAGCCCGGGTGCGGGCCGGGCGGGGCCGGCGTTGACTGGGCGGGCCGGGGCCGGGCGGGACCGCCGCGGGCGGTCCGGGCCGGTGGTCCGGGCCGGTGGTCCGGTCGGACGCGGGAGGTCCAGTGGGCGGAAGTCCTGTGTGGCCCGACAGGGAACGGTCGCGGCCCGTGAAGGGGTCCGGCACCGAACGGCCGCAGCCCGTGAAGCGGTCCGACACGCCACGATCGCGGCCCGTCCAGGGGTTCGCGTGAGCGCCGCCGGAGGCGCGGCACCGACCGCGCCCGCGCCGCCGCCACCCCCGCCCACCACGCTGCGGCAGATGCTGCTGCGCCCCGGCTACCTGCGGATGCTCGTCTTCTCCACGGCCCTCGGCATCCCCGTGGCCGTGGCCTGTTTCCTCTTCGTGGGCTTCCAGCACGAACTCCAGCACTGGGTCTGGGAATCCCTGCCGCACTCCCTCGGCATGGACCGGGCGCCCTGGTGGTGGCCGCTGCCTGCCTTCCTCCTCGCCGGGCTGATCCTCGCCCCGATCGTCACCCGGATGCCCGGCAAGGGCGGGCACCTCGCCGTGCACGGACTCGGCGGCGGCGCCCCGATCGGGCCCCGGGAGCTGCCCGGGGTGGTCCTGGCCGCCCTCGCCACCCTCCCCCTCGGCGTGGTTCTCGGTCCGGAGGCGCCGCTGATGGCGGTCGGCAGCGGGCTCGTCCTGTTGGCGGTGAAGCTGCTCCGGCAGTCCCCGGGGCCGCAGGAGTCCACCCTGCTCGCCACCGCGGGCTCCACCGCGGCGATCTCCACGATCCTCGGCGGGCCGATCGTGGCGGCGGTGCTGGTGGTCGAGGCCGCCGGGATCGGCGGGGCCCGACTGGTGGCCCTGCTGCTGCCCTGCCTGCTGGCGAGCGCCGCCGGAGCGCTCGCGTTCAACGGGTTCGGGGACCTGACGGGCCTGTCCATCGGCGCGCTCTCCCTGCCGGGAGTGCCGCCCGACAGCGGCCCCGACCCGGGCGACTTCCTCTGGGGCGTCCCCGTGGCCGTGGCGATCGCGGCGATCCTGACCGCGGGCCGCCAACTGGGCTACCGTACGGCCGCCTTCACCACCCGCGACACCGGCCGCCGGACCGTCCTGTGCGCGGTGGCGGCCGGGGTGTGCGTCACCGCCTACGCGCTCCTGACCGGCCGCGACCCGGCGGAGGCGGCGCTGTCCGGACAGGCCGCGCTCGGCTCGCTGGCCGCCGATCCGGCGGTCTGGTCGGTGGCCGCCCTCCTCGTGCTCGTCCTCTGCAAGACGCTGGCCTGGGGCATCTGCCTGGGCAGCATGCGCGGCGGCCCGATCTTCCCGTCGGTGCTGATCGGCGCGGCCCTGGGCGTGGCCTGCGCGGGCCTTCCCGGACTGGGCTTCGCCCCCGGACTGGCCCTGGGCATGGCCGCCGCCGCGGCCACGATCACCGGCCTGCCGCTGTCCAGTTCGGTCCTGGCCGTGCTGCTCCTCGGCCCCGACGCCCACCACCAGATGCCGCTCGTGGTCACGGCCGCCGTGGTCGCCTGCGTCACCGCCCACCTGCTCCGCAAGGACGATCCGAAGGACCCGGCGGGGTAGCGCCGGACGCGTCCGGCCTCCCGGCCTCCCGGGTCGATCGGGGGCCCGGGGCCTCCCGGGCCGATCGGTGGCCCCGGGCCCCGGGCCGGCCGTGGGCACCCTTCCGGTCCGGTGCATGCTGGACCGCGTGGACGACCTCGGAGCCTTCGACACCCTCGGCACCTTCGGCAACTTCGGCGCCTTCGACGCGGCGCGGGCCGTCCGGTCCCTGCCCGGAGCAGAGCCCTTCCCCGGGCTGCCCGGGGCCTGGTGGTACTCGCCGGTGCCGGTGCTCACCTTCGTGGTGGCGGTCTCCCCGGACGGCACCCGCGTGCACCAGATGAACACCCGCGGCGCCTTCGACCCGGACCTCACCCGGGCGGTCCTCGTCTTCGCCCGCGAGCACGGCGCCGGACAGGGACCGGACCCCCGGCCCGTCGAGGTGGTCCCCGGGTTCGGGCATCCTGGCCGGAGCTTCGACGCCGTGGCGGCCGTCCCGGCCGCCGTCCACGGCCTGCACGCGGGCCGTACGGACGGCCTCGCCGAAGCCGTGACCCGGGTGTTCCCCGCCCACCGCTGCGAGTTCTCCGGCCGCGAGACGGTCGAGGAGGCGACGGTCCGCGTCAAGGAGCTGATCCGCCCCGAGGACACCGGCCGCGGCCCCGCCCCGTACCTGCGCATGCGCTACGACAACACCCGCACCCGCGGCGGCAGCACCGGCCGGGAGCGCGGCTTCGCCCGGCACGAGGCGCTGCTGCGGGAGGTCCCGCTCCTCGAAGGCGCCCCGGGCAGCTTCGTGGAGTTCGAGAACCGGGCCGGGGAGGTCCGCCGCGTCGAGTGGCACGCGAACGGACGTGGGGACGGGCACGGGAGCGGGAACGGCTCCTGGACCGTGAACGGCGTGCCCCAGGACCACGCCCCCTCCGAGGACCTGCTCCTCGCCGCCCTGGACTGGCCCGGCACCGGCCCCTGAGCCGGGCCCGAGGCGCCCCGGCCCTCACCTCCACCCCGCCCGAAATCCCGTGGCCCCGCACCGGCCCCGTCCGTACCCTCCGCCCATGGACCACGCGACGGCGCACCCGACGACGGAACCCACGGCCATGGAACCCACGGCAACGGACCCCACGAGGACGGCCGCGGCCGTGTCCGTGCCCGTGTCCGCGTCCGCGTCCGGGTCCGGTTCCGGAGCTGCGGCCGGGGTGACGGCATCGGCACCGGCCACGGCGACGGCGACGGTCCGGGTGATGACGGCCGCCGACGTGCCCGAAGTCGCCGAGATCCGCGTGCGGGGCTGGCGGCACGCCTACGCAGGTCTCGTCCCCGCCTCCTACCTGGCCGCCCTGCGCCCCGAGGACACCGCCCGCCGTACCCTGGACCGCCTCGCCGACCCGACCCGCACGGGCACCGACCTGGTCGCGGTGTCCGCCGACGGCACGGTCCTCGGCTGGACCGCGTACGGCCCGGACCCGGACCCGGACCCCGATCCCGATCCTCCGGCCGGATCGGCGTACGTCCTGCACGCCCTGTACGTACGCCCCGACCTGATCGGCACCGGACTCGGCCGCGCCCTCCTCACGGCCGTCCACGACGCGCTGCCGCCCGCCGCCACCGTCACCCTGTGGGTCCTCCGCGACAACGCCCGCGCCCGCCGCTTCTACGCCCGCGCCGGCTACGCCCCCGACGGCACGGAGGACTCGGACCTCTACGACGGCACCCCGGTCCCGGAACTCCGCTACCGCCGCCCGTCCCCCTGACCAGCCCCACGCGCCCGACTCCGGCGGATCCGGGCCCAGGCGACGGTACCGAGGGCGGCGAGGCCCGCGAGGCCGGCGGCGAGGCCGGCGGCGAGGGGGGCGTACGGGAAGTCGTCGGAGGGGATCCCGCCCGTGATGTCGACGCGGATCACCGTGCGGTTGTCGGTCGGGTTCGAGTCGTACGGAATGCCCGTCAGAGAGATCTCCCCGGTGGCACCCGGCACGTACCGGTTGATCCGGACGAAGACGCAGATCGGCAGGATGCCGTTGCCCTTCTCGCACCGAAGTTCCGTGTCCCCGGACCGCCCGCACCAGGCGACCTCCCCGTAGCCGCGGTCCTCGGGCTCGAAGCCCGCCACCGCGACGCCTTCGGGCAGCACGATCCGCAGCCCCGGTTCGGACGGTGGCGAACCGGGGCCGCGGAAGTAGGGCTCCTGGAGCGGGAGGAGGACGCGTTGCCCCACCTGGCCCGTCAGGTCGATGGCCTGCGGAGCCGACCAGTCCGCCATCCGCCGGGCGGAGGACTGCGACGGGGTGGGGGAGGGGGCGGTCGTCGCGCCCACGAGCATCGGCAGGGCGAGGGTGACCGAGGCGGCCGCCGCCACGGCCCGGGCCCCCCGCCCCGTTCCCCGTGTTCCGTACGCTCCGACCGGTTCAGTCCGTTCCGTCATGACCTCTCCCGCCCCTCCGGTGTCGGTGGGTAGACCTCTCCGGCGGCCGTGGGGTTGCACGCGGCGACGCCGCGCTCCGGCCCGCGCGGTGCCGGAAGCCTCAGTTGCCCGCCCGCGTGCCCGTCGGGATGCGGAAGGTCTGGCGGTAGGTCGTGGGGGAGACGCCGGTGGCGGTGGAGAGGTGCTGGCGGAGGGAGGCCGCGGTGCCGAGGCCCGCCTGGGCGGCGACCTGGTCCACGGGCAGGTCGGTGGTCTCCAGGAGGCGCCGGGCGTGGTCCAGGCGGCGGGCCGCGAGCCACTGGCCCGGCGGCATGCCGACCTCCTCCGCGAACCGGCGGCAGAAGGTCCGTACGCTCATCCGCGCGTGCCGGGCCAACTCGGCCAGGGGCAACGGGCGGTGGAGCTGCTCCAGGGCCCAGGCGCGGGTGCCGGCGGTGCTCGCGTCGGCCGGTTCCGGGACGGGCTTCTCGATGTACTGGGCCTGCCCGCCCTCCCGCCACGGTGGGACCACGCACATGCGGGCCACCCGGTTGGCGACCTCGCTGCCGTGGTCGCGGCGCAGGAGGTGCAGGCACAGGTCCACGCCGGCGGCCACCCCGGCCGCCGTGAGCACCCGTCCGTCGTCGATGAAGAGCACCGTGGAGTCCACCGCGACCTGCGGGAAGGCCCGTTGGAAGGCGGCCGCCTCCCGCCAGTGGGTGGTGGCGGGCCGCCCGTCCAGGAGGCCGGCGGTGGCCAGGACGTACGAGGCGGTGCAGATGGACACGATCCGGGAGGTCTCCGGGACGGCGGCGAGGGCGGCGGCCAACTCCGGGGGCAACCAGTCCTGGTCCTCGCCGGGGGCGCACACGAACGGCGGGATCACCAGGGTGTCGGCGGTGGCCACCGCCTCCGCCCCGTGCTCCACCGTCACCGTGAAGTCGGCGGCCGTACGGACCGGGCCGCCGCCGGGCGGGAGTCGGCAGGTCAGGATCTCGTAGAGCGGTTCCCCGGTCGGGCCCTCGGCCGTCCCGAAGATCTTGGACGGGATGCTCATCTCGAAGGGGTACACGCCCTCCAGGGCGAGCACGACCACCCGGTGCGGGCGGCGGGCGAGAGGGGCGGGGGCGGGCGCACCCGTAGGCGCGGGTGCTGCGGCGGACGCGTCGGCAGGCATGGCAAGATTCTTGCACCTCTTGGCATTCTTGCCACTCGTCCGGGGGTGCCCCCGCCGGAAATCCTGGTCTCCGTCACCGAACGAACCAGTTATCCGGGAGCAGGACATGACGAACCAGCAGGCCACGGCACCCACCATGAAGGCCGTCGTCCAGGAGGAGTTCGGCGGGCCGGAGGTGCTGAAGCTCGCGGACGTGCCGCGGCCGGTGCCGGGCATCGCGGAGGTGCTGGTCCGCGTCCACGCCACCGCGATCAACCCCACCGACTCCTGGCACCGGGCCAGTGGCGGGATCACCGGGCTCTTCGGCGGCGAGCCCAGGATCATTCCGCTCGGCTGGGACCTCAGCGGGGTCGTCGAGGAGGTCGGGCCCGGGGTGACGCTCTTCCAGCCCGGCGACGAGGTCTTCGGGATGCCCGGCCACCCCGGCCCCGGCCGCACCTACGCCGAGTACGCCCTCTCCCCGGCCCGCCACCTCGCCCGGAAGCCGGCCGGCCTCACCCACGTCGAGGCCGCCGCCCTCCCGCTCGCCGGCCTCACCGCCTGGCAGGCCCTGGTGGACACCGCGGACGTGCGGCCCGGTCAGCGGGTACTCGTGCACGCCGCGGCCGGCGGCGTCGGCCACCTCGCGGTGCAGATCGCGAAGGCCCGCGGCGCGTACGTGATCGGGACGGCCGGCGCCGGCAAGCACGAGCTGCTGCGCGAGCTGGGCGCCGACGAGCTCGTCGACTACCGCGAGACGGACTTCGCCGAGGCCGTCCGGGACGTGGACGTGGTCCTCGACCTCATCGGCGGCGAGTACGGCCCCCGCTCCCTGCGGACCCTGCGCCCCGGCGGCCGGATCGTCTCCCTCGCGGGACCGCACGAGGCGGCGCTCGCCCCGGAGGCGGAGGCGCGGGGCTTCGTCGCCGGGTTCATGGGGGTGGAGTCCGACGGCCAGGCCATGCGCGAGCTCGCCGCGATGGCGGCCGACGGCCGCCTGCGCCCGCACGTGGACGCCGTCTTCCCCCTCGCGGACGCGGCGGGAGCGCACGCGCTCCTGGACACGAAGCGCACGACCGGCAAGATCGTCCTGACGGCCGTCTGAGGACGGCGAGCCTGGTTCAGCCCTGCCGCACCCAGCCGATGAACGCGACCCAGCCGGCAGGGGAGATCATGAGGGCCGCCGTGCCCTCGGCTCGGTCGGTCTTCGAATCCCGCACGCGGACGGTGTCGGTGTGGTGGGCGACCTCTACGCACTGCCCGCCGTCGCTGCCGCTGTAGCTCGACGTGAACCACGTCTGCGGGGTCGCGCTCATGGCTCTCCTAGCAGGCGGTGCAACAGCCCCTGAGTCTGAACAGTGTCGAGGGCGTGAGTCCGCAGCATCGCATACCGCCGAGCGAGGATACTGACCTCCTCGGCCGCGGTGATGAGGCGGCTTCCGCGCTGGCCCTCGGAGTAGCCGAGGTATTGGTGATGCGGTGTTTCCAACAGGGTGAAAGGGCCGTCGAGGGCCGCGTGGAAGGGCTGGTCGAGCGGGAGGACCTGCAGCGTCAGGTCCGGGAGCTCTGAGCACGCGAGCAGGTGCCTCAGGAGTTCCCGATGGGTGTCCTGGCCCCCGATGCGGTGCCGCACGACAGGCTCCCAGACGACGAAGCTCAAAGTAGGCGGCGCATTCCGGTGCAGCAGTTCCTGCCGCGCGATGCGATCGGCGGTCAGCTCCTCGATCTTCTCTGCCGGGTAGGCCGGTACTCGGCAGCGGAAGACGGCCCTGGCGTATCCCTCTGACTGGAGCAAGCCCGGAATGACCTGGTTGTCATACCAGGAGAGGGAGACAGCCTCTTCTTCGTGGCGCATGTACTCCTCGGCCCATGCGGGAACGCTGTCCACTTTCGGTAGCTGGGAGACGCCGGCCGCCAGGACACCCCCTGTGTCGAGGATGGTGTCCAAGCGTTCCGCGACATCGGTCATCAGTGCCCGGCGCCCCTGCTCGATGGAGGCGATGGACTCGGCTTCCAGGCCCACCAGGTGCCCGAGCTGCCGCTGAGTCAGGTTTTTCCTGGTGCGAAGCACGGCCAGCTGGCTACCGACCATCTTCAAGGCCGAGCCGTTCTTCGGTGCGCGTTTCCTCGGCGGCATAGTCCCCGAACTCCCCCGCTGGGCCGCTCCTCTACCCGTACCGACTCGTACCAATCGATTGGTACGGGTCGACGTGCTGTTCAACGGTGGTGACGGACCGCGACGATCGTCCGGTGAACCTGGACACCCGGCTCCCCCTCACCCGTGAGCGCTTCTTCCCCAAGGCCCGCAGATCCGTGGCGGCCGTGCGGGAGTTCGCGGACGGGTGCCTCGACTTCTGGTACCTCCACGACCGCCGCGCGGAACTGTCGCTGTGCGTGAGCGAGTTGGCCACCAACGCGCTACGACACGGGGTCCCGCCGGGGCGGGGTTTCCGGGTGCGGATGGTCCGCGATCCGGAGGCCCGTACCGTGCGGGTCGAGGTGCACGACAGCGGGCCGGGGGAGCCCCGGATCGTGCCGCCGGCCCCCGGTGAGCCCTCGCAGCGGGGTCGCGGCCTCCTGCTCGTGGCCGCGCTCGCGGACGCCTGGGGCGTGGAGCCGCGCCGCCCCGGCAAGGTCGTGTGGTGCGAGTTCCGCGACGGCGTGCACGCCTCGCCTCCTCCGGAGCCCGGTGCCCCCGGTGCCCCGTGTGCCCCGCCGCCAGGGGAGCCCGGAACACCCGAGCGCAGGCGTGCCGCTGTGGAGCGGATGCGGCAGCTCGTCCGGGAAGGGGTGATCGACCTCGCGTCCGGGCCCTGAACCTCCGGTCATTCCTTGGGGAAGGCAGCGCGGACGCCCGCGCCGACGCCACCCCGAAGCAGTCCCTGGGTCGCCCCACGACGAACACCGAAGTCGCCCCGCAAGCAACCGCGGAGCCGTCGCGCCACGCATCCGGACCCACCCCCGCAGCGCGATCGATCGCATCACGCCAGATATGTTCGGCCCGCGCAATAGAACATAGGGGTTTCGGACATTCTTAGGTTAGGCTAACCTTCGCTCCGTGCAGAACGGAGAACAGAACCCCGAGGCCCTCGGCCCCAAGGGTCATGAACTGGCGGCCACGGGAGTCACCGTGGCGTACGACGGCGTCGACGTCGTCCACGACGCCGCCATGACCCTGCGGCCCGGAGCCGTGACCGTCCTCGTCGGACCCAACGGCAGCGGCAAATCCACGCTGCTGCGCACCTTGGCGCGACTCCAAAGGCCCCGTCGCGCCACGTTGGTCATCGACGAGAACACGGACGGACTCGCCCTGAGTCCGCGGGACTTCTCCCGGCACGTGGCCCTGCTGACCCAGGGCAGGCCCACTCCCAGCGGGCTGACGGTGCGGGACCTGGTCGAGTTCGGCCGGTACCCGTACCGCGGTCGCTGGGGTCGCACCGACCCCGGCGGCCGGGCCGCCGTGGACCGCGCGCTCGCCCTCACCGGAGTCGCGGAACTCGCCGACCGGGGCGCCGAACACCTCTCCGGCGGGCAGCTCCAGCGGGTCTGGCTCGCCGGCTGCCTCGCCCAGGAGACCGGCGTCCTGCTGCTCGACGAGCCCACCACCTACCTGGACCTGCGGTACCAGGTCGAACTCCTCGACCTGGTCCGCGACCTGGCCGACGACCACGGCATCGCCGTGGGCGCCGTCCTGCACGACCTCGACCAGGCCGCGGCCCTCGCCGACCGGATCGTCCTGCTCCACCAGGGGCGGATCGTCGCGGACGGGAACCCCGAGGAGGTCCTGACGGCCGAGCGGCTGACCGAGACCTACGGCATCCGCATCGAAGTCGACACCGACCCCCTCACGGGCCGGCTGCGCACCCGCGCGATCGGCCGGCACCACACGCGTAGCGAAAGGCTGAGCCCCACCCCATGAAGCGCCTCCTCCTCACCGCGACGGCAGCCGCCGCCGCGGCCCTCGCCCTGACCGCGTGCGGTACCACCGAGCCCGCCAAGGACACCGCCAAGTCCCCCGAGGCCGGGACCGGTTCCGCCAAGGCCGCGGGCCCGATCACCCTCACCGACTCCACCGGCGCCAAGGTCACCCTCGACGGCCCCGCCAAGAAGGTCGTCGGCACCGAGTGGAACGTCGTCGAGAACCTGATCTCCCTCGGCGTGGACCCGGTCGGCGTCGCCGACGTCAAGGGCTACAAGATCTGGGACCAGGCCGTCCCGCTCAAGAACGAGCCCAAGGACATCGGCACCCGCGGCGAGCCCAGCATGGACGCCGTCGCCGCCCTGGCCCCCGACCTCATCGTCGCCACCAGCGACCTGCCGCCGGCCGCGGTCAAGCAGCTCCAGAAGATCGCCCCGGTGATGACCGTGACCTCGGCCGACGCCAAGGACCCGATCGGGCAGATGACGAAGAACCTGGACCTCATCGCCCAGGCCACCGGCACCACCGACAAGGCCACCACCCTCAAGCAGGAGTTCGAGGCGAAGCTCGCCGAGGGCAAGAAGTCCCTGGAGGCGGCCGGACTCGGCGGCGCCCAGTACGCCTTCGCCGACGGCTACCTCGTCTCCAACCAGGTCTCCATCCGCCCCTACACCAGCGGTTCGCTGATCGGCGCGGTCAACGAGAAGCTCGGCCTGAAGAACGCCTGGAAGGTCCAGGGCGACCCGGCGTACGGCCTCGGCACCACCGACGTCGAGGGCCTCACCAAGCTCGGCGACGACGTCCACTTCGCGTACATCGCCAACAAGGACGACGACACCAGCACCCCCTTCACGGGCGTCCTCACCAAGGACAAGGTCTGGACCTCGCTGCCCTTCGTGAAGAAGAACACCGTGCACCGGCTGCCCGACGGCATCTGGATGTTCGGCGGCACCGAGTCGATGAACCAGTACGTCGACTCCGTCGTCACCGCGCTCACCAAGAAGTAACCCCGTCAAGGGCCGCCGCGGGAGTCCTCCCCGGCGGCCCGCCGGAAGGCGAGAAGAAGACACAGGCATGGCCGTCACCGCGACTCCCCCCGCCACCCGTCCGAAGAACACCCCCTCCCGGACGGGAGCGACCGCGGCGGCGGCCGCCCTGGCCCTGCTGGTCCTCGTCCTCGCGGTCGTGGACCTGACGCAGGGCACGGCCGCGGCCGGTGCCTCCGAGGTCTGGAAAGCCCTCACCGGCCGCGCCGAACAGGGCGACGCCTCCGTGATCGTCGCCTCCCGGCTGCCGCGCGCCGCCGCCGGACTCCTCGTCGGCATCGCGCTCGGCATGGCCGGAGCCGCCCTCCAGGCCATCAGCCGCAACCCGCTCGCCTCGCCCGACACCCTCGCCGTCAACGCCGGCTCGTACTTCTCCCTCGGCCTGGTCTCCGTCACCGGCCTCACCCTGCCCCTGGTCGCCTCCTCCGGCGTCGCCTTCCTCGGCGGCCTCGCCGCCGCGGCCGTGGTCCTCGGCCTCTCCGGCCTCGGCGCGGGCACCGTACGACTCGTCCTCGCCGGCAGCGCCCTCACCCTCGGTCTCAACGCCTTCACCGAAGCGCTCCTGCTGCTCTTCCCCCGGGAGACCGAGGGCCTCTACCAGTGGAACCAGGGCAACATCGCCCAGAACGGCTTCGACGGCATCCTCCAGATGCTGCCCTTCGCCGTCATCGGCCTCCTCGGGCTCCTCCTCCTCGCCCGCCGCGTGGACGCCCTCGCCCTCGGCGAGGACGCCGCCCGCGGACTCGGCGTGCCGGTCCGCTCCACCCGCGTCCTCACGGTCGTCCTCACCGCCATGCTCTCCGCGGCCGCCGTCACCCTCGCCGGCCCCGTCGGCTTCGTCGGCCTCTGCGCCCCCGCCCTCGTCCGGCCCCTCGCCAAGCGGCTCCGCGGCCTCACCCGCAACCGCGCCGCGATCCCCTTCGCGGGCCTCGTCGGCGCCGCCCTCGTGCTCGGCTCCGACGTCCTCCTGCGCGCCCTGATCAGCGCCGACACCGCCGTGGCCGTGCCCACCGGCGTCGTCACCAGCCTCGTCGGCGCCGTCTTCCTGATCGTCATGGCCACCCGGGTCCGCGACACCGCCGAGACCGCGCAGGCCGACCGGCTCCGGATCCGCAGCCGCGCCCGCTTCCTCACCGTCACCGCCGTCCTCGTCGCCGCCCTCGCGGGCACCGTCATCGCCGGGATCCTCCTCGGCGACAGCGTGCTCCTCCTCGGCGACGTCGCGAACTGGCTCAACGGACAGGCCGGGCGGGCCGTCGGCTTCGTCCTCGACACCCGGGTGCCGCGCGTCCTCGCCGCCGTCCTCGCGGGCGCCGCCCTCGCCCTCGCCGGCACCCTCGTGCAGGCCGTCACCCGCAACCCGCTCGCCGAACCCGGCATCCTCGGCGTCTCCGGCGGCTCCGCCCTCGGCGCCGTCCTCCTCGTCACCACCGTGCCGCTGGCCGGGACCTGGAGCGTGGCCGGGGCCGCCTTCGCGGGCGCCGCCGTCAGCTCCGTGATCGTCTTCGGACTCGCCGCCCGCGGCGGCTTCCGACAGAACCGGCTCGTCCTCGTCGGCTTCGGCGTCGCCACCGCCTCCGCGGCCCTGATCAGCCTCCTGATCATCCTCACCGACCCGTTCAACGCCACCAAGGCCCTGACCTGGCTGTCCGGTTCCACCTACGGCCGGACCTTCCTCGACTCGCTGCCCCTGGGCCTCGTCCTCACCCTCGGACTTGCCCTCGCCGTGGCCCGCCGCACCGAACTCGACCTGGTCTCCCTGGACGAGGACACCCCCCGCCTCCTCGGCCTCGGCCTCGGCCGCGAACGCCTCGGCTTCCTCGCCCTCGGTGTCCTCCTCGCCGCCACCGCCGTCGCCGCCGCGGGTACCATCGGCTTCGTCGGGCTCGTCGCCCCGCACGCCGCCCGCGCCCTCGTGGGCCGCCGCCACACCCGCGTCATCCCCGTGGCCGTGCTCCTCGGCGCCGTCCTCGTCGGCGTCGCGGACGTCGTCGGCCGTACCGTCATCGCCCCCGCCCAGCTCGGCGCCGGTCTCATGACCGCCGTCATCGGCACCCCGTACTTCCTGTACCTGCTGCTCCGCACCCGGCGCTGAGACGGGTCGCCGCCGGTCCTGCCACCCGGCCTACACTCCGGTCGTGACCGGCGGCGACAGCACGGAACGGACGGAGACGGCGTGAACGCGGACGCGGACCTCGTGAAGGACCTGGCCCCCGAAGGGGTGCTCCGGGCCTCCCTCAACCTCGGCAACCCCGTCCTGGCCCAGGGCACCCCCGAAGCCCCCGCCGGGATCACCGCCGACCTCGCCCGCGCCTTCGCCGCACGGCTCGGCGTGCCGGTGGAGTTCCTCTGCTTCGACGCCGCCCGCAAGTCCTACGCCGCCATGGCCGAGGGCCGCGCCGACCTCTGCTTCCTCGCCGTCGACCCGGCCCGCGAGGCCGACGTCGCGTTCACCGCCCCGTACGTCCTCATCGAGGGCGTCTACGCCGTCCCCCGCGAGTCGACCGCCCGCACCCCCGCCGACGTGGACACCACCGGCACCCGCATCGGGGTCAAGGAGGGCTCGGCCTACGACCTCCACCTCACCCGGCACCTCACCGCCGCCACCGTGGTCCGCGGGGCCGAGGGCGTGGACGTCTTCCGCGAACAGGGCCTGGAGGCCGGGGCCGGCATCCGTCAGCCCATGACCGCCTACGCCGCCGCCCACCCCGAAGTCCGCCTCGTCGAGGACGCCTTCATGCAGATCCGGCAGGCCGTCGGCACCACCGTGGGACGGGCGCCCGCCACCGTGGCCTGGCTCCGCGCCACCCTGGAGGAGCTCAAGGCCGACGGGACCGTCCGCGCCGCCCTCCTCCGCTCCGGCCAGTCCCCGGACCTCGCCGCCCCGCCCGCCTGACCCGCCCGGGCGCGCGCACGAGGTGCGCGGACGAGGTGCGCGCGGACCGTGTGCCGCTCCGGGTGCCGGTACGCCGACGGGCCCACGCCCCCACCGGGACCCGGGCCCGTCGCCGCTCCGGGTGCCGGTACGCCGACGGGCCCACGCCCCCACCGGGACGCGGGCCCGCACGGACACCGATCAGCGCGGGTCGGGCTGCTCCGGGTCCTGCTGGGTCCTGATGACCGCGAAGACCGCGCCCTGCGGGTCGGCGAGGACGGCCATCCGCCCCACCGGCATGTCGAAGGCCGGCGCGAGCACCGTGGCCCCGGCCCGCACCGCGGCGTCCTGCACGCTGTCGGTGTCGTCCACCGAGAAGTACACGAGCCAGTGCGGCGGGGTGCCGGGCGGGTGCTGCTCCAGCCCCATCATCCCGCCCACCGCACGGGAGTTGACCTTCAGCTCGGTGTACCCCTCGGCGCCGGGGATCTCCGTCGGCCCGGTGGTGAGGGGCAGCACGGCCTCGTAGTACGCGGCCGCGCCCTTGGTGTCGCTGGTGGCCAGCTCGTTCCAGATCATGGCCCCGGGCTCGTTGACGATCCCGGCCCCCGCGAAGACCCCCGGCTGCCAGACGCCGAAGACCCCGCCCTGGGCGTCGGCCAGCACGGCCATCTTCCCCAGGTCCATGACGTCCATGGCCTCCACGACCGTGGCACCGCCCGCCGCGGCGGAGGCGGCGGCCGTGGCCGCGGCGTCCTCCACGGAGAAGTACGTGGTCCAGGCGACCGGCGGCGCCGGGTCCGGGATGCTGCCGTCCGGGTTCATCGCCTTCATGATCCCGGCGACCGGCTGCCCCTTCAGGGTGCAGACGGAGTACCCGCCCTGCTCGGCCGGACCCACCTCGCCCTGCCAGCCCAGCAGGTCGCGGTAGAAGTCGAGGGCCGCCTGCTGATCGGGGACCATCAGATCGGTCCAGCAGGGCGTACCGGGCCGGTACGCACCGTTCATGTTCGCCACGGAACCTCCAGTTGCTCGTGTGGCGGGGGAAGGACCCCGGCCCCCTACCCGCCCCCCACCCCCCGAAGCGACCCGTCCGAGTGAACCGACCCCCCGAACCGGCGGCAGGACGGAACGGCGTGCCGGCGTGCCGGCGTGACCGGTACGGCCGCGGCCCCTCCCCCCGGGTGGGGGAGGGGC
>NZ_JBEOSD010000019.1:0-73286 GCF_040302735.1 Streptomyces sp. NPDC097619
ATACGGGTCCGGCCACCACCCTGTCCGATGTGACCTGCGGATACGGCTACCAGCGGTACCAGCGACCGCTACCGGTCTTCGGGCGGGCGACGAAGCCCAGGAGCCACACGATCAATACCGCGATGGCCACCCACCACAGCACCTTCACCGCGAAACCCGCACCGGCGAGAATGAGAACCAGAAGAAGAACGAGAAGCAGGGGAACCATGTTTATCAACCTCCGAAAACGCTGATGCCCCGAGCGATGCCGTTGACACGTTCTTCTTTTCCGGGAGGTCGAGGACCGCGACGTCCAAGGGCGTCGACGGTCGGCGCCCCGCAGGCCCGGAGCAGCGGAGATTCCGCCCGGGCCCCCTCGCCCCACGGATTCCCACCCGGTGCCGGCGGCATGCGCGACCCCGGACGGGGCAGCCGCACCACATGACCCCGGGGCCCCGGCCCACTCACCCACCTCCCTCACCCCACCCACCGCGCCAGGAGGTGCCCATGGCCCACACGGCCTCGCTGCCGGGCGCGCTGCCGGGCGGTCTCCTCGTCCTGCCGAGCGTCTACCGCCCCCAGTACGACACCCACCTGCTCGCCGACGCCCTCGCGCGCGAGGAACTGGGCCCCGGCCGTACGGTCCTGGAGATCGGTACCGGAACCGGTGCCCTGGCCCTCCAGGCCGCCCGCAGGGGTGCCGCCGTCACCGCCGTCGACGTGTCCTGGCCCGCCGTGCTGACGGCCCGCGCCAACGCCCTCGTCCGACGGCTCCCCCTGAGCGTCCTGCACGGCGACTTCGAGACCCGAACCGCGCACCGCCGCTACGACCTCGTCCTGACCAACCCCCCGTACGTCCCCGCCCCCGCCCCCACCGCGCCCGTGCGTGGCGCCCGCAGGGCCTGGGACGCGGGACGCGACGGACGACTGCTCATCGACCGGATCCGCGCGCGCGCCCCGTACCTGTTGCGCCCCGACGGCAGCCTGTTGATGGTGCACTCCGCGATGTGCGACCCCGCCACCACCCTCGACCGCCTCACCGCGGCCGGGCTGTCCGCCGAGATCACCGCGCGGGCCACCGTCCCCTGGGGACCGGTACTGAGGTCGCGACGGGCCTGGCTCCGGCGACAGGGTCTGGCGGCGGAGGCCGAGGACTCCGAGGAACTGGTGGTCGTCCGTGCCCGCCTCTGACCCCGAGCCCGTGCCAGGAGACGCCCGCGCACCCCGGCGGGTGTACGTGGACCCCCAGGGCCCCGTCCTCGTCGAAGGGCCTGTGGAGATGGTCGCCGAGGACGGCGGCACCGTCCGCTCGGACCGCTTCGTCGTGGCCCTGTGCACCTGCCGTCGGACCCGCACCCCGCCATGGTGCGACACCAGCCACCGTCGCCGCCGACGTCCGGACCCCGACACCTCCGCGGACCCCGATACCTCCGCGGACCCCGACACCTCCGGGGATTCGGCCGCCGACCGGAACCCGCCCCGCCGGGACAGGAGCAGCTGACATGCCCGAGACCACCGTGGCCACCGCGCCTCGCGCCCCGGAGGCGTCCGGCGGCCCCCGCCCCCGGCTGGTGGAGGGGCGCGGAGAGATCTCCCGCGCCGTCGTCGCCGCACTGTGCTCGGGCGACACCCCGCACCACCCCCGCGACTCCGAGGCCGCCGCGGACCCGTGGGGCGAAGACCTCCAACTCGCCCTGTACCTCCTCTACGCCCTGCACCACCGAGGCTTCGAGGGCGTGGACGAGGACCGGGAGTGGGATCCGGACCTGCTCCGGCTGCGCCGCGCACTGGAGAGCCGCTTCCTCGACGCCCTGCGCGAGGGGACGGCCGCGGCGCCCCGCACCGTCGACGGAGCCTTCGGGCCCCTCCTGGAGGAGCCCGTCGACCTCTCCGACAGCCTCGGCCACCTGCTCGAAACCGACGGCGAGCTGTGGCAGTTGGGGGAGTACGCGGCCCTGCGCTCCCTGTACCACCTCAAGGAGGCCGACCCTCACCTGTGGGTCGTCCCCCGCCTCACCGGCCGCGCGAAGGCCGCCATGGTCGCGATCGAGTACGACGAGTTCGGCGCGGGGCACGCCGACCGGGTCCACGCCCGCCTGTTCGCCGACCTCATGGCCGACCTCGACCTCGACCCCGCCTTCGATCGGTATCCGGACCACGCGCCCGCCGAACTCCTCGCCACCGTCAACCTGATGTCCCTGTTCGGCCTGCACCGCTCCCGGCGCGGTGCTCTCGTCGGGCACTTCGCCTGCGTGGAGGTCACCTCCTCGCCGGGCTCCCGCCGGCTGGCCCGCGCCATGCGCCGCTGCGGGGCCGGAGCCGCCGCGGAGCACTTCTACGCCGAGCACGTCGAGGCCGACGCCGTCCACGAACAGGTCGTTCGCCACGAGGTGATCGGCGGGCTGCTCGCCGACGAACCGGACCTGGAGCCCGACGTGGCCTTCGGCTGCGCGGCGGCGGTCCTGGTGGAGGACCGACTCGGCCGGCACCTCCGTTCCTCCTGGTCCGAGGGGCGCAGCGCGCTGCGCGTGCCCTTGGGTCCGCGCCCGGGACCCTCGGCCTGACGCACCCTCAAACTCACAGGTCGGCCAGCGCCGGCAACAGCGTCCGCTCGGACCAGTCGAGGAAGGGATCCTGGCGGTCGCCGCCGATCTGGACGAGGGCGATCTCGTCGAAGCCGGCCTCGACGTAGGGGCGGACGGCGTCCACGAACGCCTCGACGTCATCGCCGCAGGGAACGGCGGCGGCCAGGTCCTCGGGCCGGACGTGTGCGGACGCCTGGGCGAATCCCGCCGGGCCCGGCAGTTCCGCGTTGACCTTCCACCCGCCGAGGGACCAACGGAACTGCTCGTGGGCACGGGCGACGGCCGCCTCCCGGTCGGTGTCGTAGCAGACGGGGAGCTGACCCACCCGGGGCTTGCCCGCGCCACCGTGTGCGTCGAAGGCGGACAGCAGCTCCCGCTTCGGCTCGGTGGCGATGAGGAGGTCGCCGTGTGTGCCCGCGAGGGCGCAGGACCTTTCCCCGGACACGGCGACACCGATCGGCGGCGGTTCGGCGGGGAGGTCCCACAGCTTGGCGTTCTCCACCTGGAAGTGGACGCCGTGGTAGCTGACGTAGCCGCCGCCGAACAGCGAACGGATGATCTCCACGGCTTCCTCCAGACGCTCCAGCCGGACCCGTGCCGAGGGCCAACCCCCTCCGATCACGTGCTCGTTGAGGTTCTCGCCGGATCCCAGGCCCAGTCGGAACCGGCCCTCGGACAGCAACTGCACCGTCGCCGCCTTCTGGGCGACCACCGCCGGGTGGTAGCGGAAGCTGGGGCAGGTCACGTAGGTCATCAGGGGGATCCGAGAGGTGGCCTGCGCCGCGGCGCCCAGGACGCTCCACGCGTACGGGGAGTGGCCCTGGGCGTCCAGCCAGGGGAAGGAGTGGTCGGAGACGACGGAGAAGTCGAACCCGGCCCGTTCGGCGGCCGCGACGTGGCCCACCAGTTCACGGGGACCCGCCTGCTCGCTCATCATCGTGTAGCCGATGCGCACCATGCCGTGCGCCTTGCCGTTCGGGGGCGCCCCGAAACGCCCCCTTTCATCTCGTCATTCCGAGCGCGCGTCGTGTCCCCACGGGGGCTCGCGCACCCGAGCTCGCGCGCCCAAAGGGGTGACGCGGGGACTTTTCGCACGGGGACGGGGAAGGCGCCCGGCATGGACCACGAGCAGCAGCCGGCCGGGTGGAAGCCGGGAGAGATCGTCCCGCAGAGCGGCATCTACGCCTGCGACTGCGGTGAGGAACACCAGTGGAGCCGCAGTACCGACGTCAGCGGGCACCGCTTCCCACCCCTGCCCTACGGCTGCCGGGGCCGGACCTGGACCCTGCGCACCCGCTCCCACCCCGGTGAAGGCTGAAGGCCTACGGTGACGGCGCGTCTGCGGACCAGTGACCCCGCCCGGCCCGGATGGCGCCGGGTCCGACACGGCCGTGGATTCCGTTACCTCGACGCCGAGGGCAGACGCCTGCCCGAAGCCGACCGTGAACGGATCCGCGCCCTGGTCATCCCCCCGGCCTGGCAGGACGTGTGGATCTGCCCCTGGCCCAACGGCCACGTCCAGGCCGTCGGCACCGACGCCGCCGGGCGGCGCCAGTACCTCTACCACCCCGAGTTCCGCGCCCGACAGGACGCCGCGAAACACGAGCACGTCCGCCGGGTGGCCCGCTCCCTGCCCCGGCTGCGCGAGGCCGTGGCCCGCGACCTCACCGGCCGCGGCCTGACCCGCCCCCGTGTCCTCGCCTGCCTGACCCGCCTCCTCGACCTCGGTTTCCTGCGCATCGGCGGCGAGAGCTACGCCCGCGACAACGGCAGCTTCGGACTCACCACCCTGCTCAGGGAGCACGTCACCTGCCGGCGCGGCGAGATCCGCCTCCACTACCCCGCCAAATCCGGCAAGGAAGTCGAGCGGTCCTTCGTCGACGCGGAGGCGTACGCCGTCGTCCGGGCCCTCCTGCGGCGCCGCGACGACGGGCCGAGGCTCTTCGCGTACTGGGAACACCGGGCCTGGCACGAGGTGCGGGCCGACGCCCTCAACGCCTACCTCCGCGACCGCTCCGGGCAGGACGTGACCGCCAAGGACTTCCGGACCTGGTACGCCACGGTCCTCGCCGCCGTCGCCCTGGCCGTGTCCACGCGCACCGGCGACACCGACCGGGCCCGGGACAAGGCGGTCGCCCGCGCGGTGCGCGAGGTCAGCGAGTACCTGGGCAACACGCCTGCCGTCTGCCGCTCCTCCTACATCCATCCCCGGGTCATCGAGCGCTACGCCCAGGGCCGGACGATCGCCCGGGCCCTCGGTGAGCTGGGCGAGGACGGTGCCTTCGGTCGCCCGGCCACCCAGGGGCCCGTGGAACGGGCCGTCCTCCACCTCCTCGATTCCGGCCGCTCCTGACGCCTTCACCCGACTCGTCCCGAATCGGGTGCGTGCGGGAGGTGTCGCCGGGCAGGCGCGCCGATGCGGGGGCACCACCCGGGTGCCCGTTCCCCGACGACCGCGCGTGACGGGTCGTCGCGCCGGGATCCGCCACCGACACCCTGCCAGGAGGCCGTGATGTCCCAGGTCAAGGAATCCATCGAGGTCAACGTTCCCGTCCGCACCGCCTACGACCAGTGGACCCAGTTCGAATCGTTCCCCCACTTCATGGACGGCGTGGAACGCGTCGAACAGCGCACCGACACCCTCACCCACTGGGTCACGAAGATCGCCGGTGTGGAACGCGAGTTCGACGCGGAGATCACGGCCCAGATCCCGGACAGCAAGGTGGCCTGGGTGTCCGTCGGAGGCGAGACGGAGCAGTCGGGCCTCGTGACCTTCGTCCCCGTCGACGCGACCCACACCGAGATCACCCTGATGATGGACTTCGACCCCGAGGGCATGGCCGAGAACATCGGCGACAAGCTCGGATTCGTCGACCGGCAGGTCAAGGGCGACCTCAAGCGCTTCAAGCACTTCATCGAGGACCGCGGATCCGCCACCGGCGAATGGCGCGGCCAGGTCTGAGCCCGCCGTGGGCCGCCCGCCGCACCAGCCGGGCACGCGCCGGTGCGGTGGGCGGCCCATGGGCGGAGGGTCCGCACCGGCCCGCACACCGTCCGCTCCCACGCCGCACTCCACGAACGACTCACACCGGCACGGTTCCTCGCATCCCCGCCCGCTTCGCGGGCAGCCGGCCGGGGGAGACGGCCGAACCCGACCACTTCAGCCCCCCACCCGCACACACCCGCACCACCCCCGGAGGCACCCATGGCACGTACCGTCGCCCGCATCATCGCCGACGCGCTCCAGGAACTCGGCGTCGGACACGTCTTCGGCGTCGTCGGCGACGCCCTCAACCCCCTCACCGAAGCCATCCGCACCACCGACGGCGTGCAGTGGGTCGGCTGCCGCCACGAGGAGGCCGCCGCCTTCGCGGCCGGTGCCCGGGCCCAGCTCTCCGGCACCCTCGGCGTCTGCGCCGGCACGGTCGGACCGGGCTCCGTACACCTCCTCAACGGCCTGTACGACGCCGCCAAGAGCCGCGCACCCGTCCTCGCGATCTGCGGCCAGGTGCCCCTCGCCGAGATCGGCAGCGACTACTTCCAGGAAGTCGACAACGACCTGCTCTTCCGGGACGTCGCGATCCACCGCGCCACCGTCACCTCCCCCGAGCAGATGCCGCGCGCCCTGGAGGCGGCGGTCCGGGCCGCCGTCACCCGAGGCGGGGTCGCGGTCCTCACCGTGCCCGGAGACCTCGGCGACCAGGAGGTGACCGGAGACCGGCCCCTGCGGTTCGCCCTGGACCGGGCCGTCACCCGCCCCGACGACCCCGCCCTGACCCGGGCCGCCGACCTGCTCAACGCGGCCTCCCGCGTGACCCTCCTCGTCGGACAGGGCGCCCGCGGCGCCCGTGCCGAGGTCCTGAGCACCGCCGAAGCCCTCGCCGCCCCCATGGTCCTCACCCTCAAGGCGAAGGAGGGCTTCGAGGGCGACAACCCCTACCAGGTCGGCCAGACCGGCCTCATCGGCAACCCGGCCGCGGCCCACGCCTTCGACGAGGCCGACGCCCTCCTGATGCTCGGCACCGACTTCCCCTACCGCGACTGGTACCCGGAAGGCGCCCGGGTCGTCCAGATCGACACCCGGGAGGAACACCTGGGACGGCGCACCCCCGTGGACGTCGGCCTCGCCGGGGACACCGGCGCCACCCTCCGCGCCCTCCTCCCGCTGCTGAAGACGGGCCGCGACCGCGCCCACCTCGACGACACCGTCGAACGGTTCACCACCTGGCGGGAAGGACAGCACCGCCTCGCCGACCCCGCCCAGGAAGAGCGCCCGGTACGGAAGGTGCGGGCGGCGCTCGACAACCGCGGGCACGACATCCGCCCGCAGGCCCTGGCCGCCGCCGTCGACGCCCACGCCGCCGACGACGCCGTCTTCACCTCCGACACCGGCATGGCCACCGTCTGGCTCTCCCGGTTCGTGACCCTGCACGGCGACCGCCGTCTCCTCGGCTCGTACAACCTGGGCTCCATGGCCAACGCCATGCCCCAGGCCCTGGGTGCCCAACTGTGGGCACCCGACCGCCAGATCGTCGCCTTCTGCGGCGACGGCGGCCTGAGCATGCTCCTCGGCGACCTCATGACCATCAAGACCTACCGCCTCCCCGTGAAGCTCGTGGTCTTCGACAACCGCAGCCTCGGCATGGTCAAACTCGAACAGGAACAATCAGGACTCCCGGAGTTCGGCACCGACCTCGACAACCCCGACTTCGCGGCCGTCGCCACCGCCCTGGGCATCACCGGCATCCGACTCACCGACCCCGCCGCCCTGGACGAGACCGTACGCCGCGCCCTGGCCACCCCCGGCCCGGTCCTCCTCGACGTCCTCACCAACCCCGAGGAGGTGGCCGTACCCGCCAAGCCCACCCTGGCCCAGGGCTGGGGCTACGCGGTGGCCAAGGCCAGGGAACTGCTCCCCGGGCAGCAGTAGGCACGCCGGCACGGGCATGAGCGGCGCCATGCGGGAAACCCGCGCGATATGACCCGTACATGGAAGAAGCCAGGGCCCACGCGTGACGACCGGTACGCACACGACCGGTACGCAGGCGACCGCGACGCGCACGACCGCGACGGCCACGACCGGTCCGCGCACGACCCCGACGGCCATCGTGAGCGGGATGACCGCCCCGGCCCCGAGGCGACCGCGGGACCGGATCCGCACGTGGCGGAGCGGGCGCCCGACCGGCCCGCCCAGCTGTCGAAACGGTCCTGGTGGGCGGTCCTGCGGGGCACGGTCGGCGAGTTCAAGGACGACGAACTCGCCGACCGGGCCGCCGCGCTCACCTACTACGGGGTCCTGGCCCTCTTCCCCGCCCTCCTCGTCCTGGTGTCCCTCCTGGGCGTCGCCGGCGAATCCGTGACCCAACGGGTGTTGGACAACCTGCGGAAACTCGCCCCCGGCTCGGCCCGGGACGTACTGAGCGACGCGGTACGACAGCTCCAGGAACACTCCGGCCTCGGCTCCCTCCTGGCGATCGTCGGACTCGTCGTGGCCCTGTGGTCGGCCTCCGGCTACGTCGCCGCGTTCATCCGCAGCGCGAACGCCGTCTACGACCTGCCCGAGGGCCGCCCCCTGTGGAAGGTCCTCCCGCTGCGCCTGGCCCTCACGGTCACGCTGATGCTCCTCGCCTGCGCCGGCGCGATCATCGTGGTCGTCTCCGGCTCCGTGGCCCGGCAGGTCGGTACCGTCCTGGGGATCGGGGACACGGCCCTGACCGTGTGGTCGATCGCGAAGTGGCCGGTGCTGGTCCTTCTGGTCACCGCCATGATCGCGATCCTGTACTGGGCCGCCCCGAACGCGAAGGGCCGCGGCTTCAGGTGGGTGACCCCCGGCAGTTTCCTGGCCCTCGCGATCTGGCTGGCGGCCTCCGCCGGATTCGCCTTCTACGTCGCGAACTTCGCCTCCTACAACAAGACCTACGGCACGCTCGCCGGCGTGGTCGTCTTCCTGGTCTGGCTGTGGATCACGAACCTGGCGATCCTCCTCGGGCTGGAGTTCGACGCCGAGCTGACCCGACAGCGGGCGATCGCCGGGGGCCTGCCCGAGGACGAGGAACCCTACGTCGAGCCCCGAGACACTCGTGCCTGGAGCGAGGGTGACCGCCGCCGCATGGAGTGCTGAGCGGACGCCGCCCACCATCCCGGGGCGCCCACCCGGCGCAGCGCACACGGCCTGGGGAATGAGCGCCCGGGAGGGGGGAAGGCGCCAGGCACCGCCGAGCCGGTCGTGCGCCGGCCCGAAACGGCGCCGGCACCGGCCGGGGGACAGGAAGGACGGAGGTCGGGTCATGAGCGAGTTCGACGTCTGGGGCTACCACCCCACGGCCGGACACCGCCCCGGAGTGGATCTCGTCGGGTTCGAGGTCGAGGCCACGGACGGGTCCATCGGCAAGGTCAGCAAGCACTCGGATGAGGTCGGGGCCTCCCACATCGTCGTGGACACGGGCCCGTGGATCTTCGGCAAGCACGTGCTGCTGCCCGCCGGAACCATCAGGACGGTCGACCTGACCGGGGAGAAGGTCCACGTCGACCGGACGAAGGAGCAGATCAAGGCGGCGCCGGAGTACGACGCCGGCAAGTACGGCGACGACCGCTCCTACCTGGAGGAGTTCGGCCGCTACTACGGCCAACCCCACATGTGACGGAGGCGTGCCCGCCGGCCGGCCACGACGGGCACCACGGGCGCTCCCCTACGAAGTGGAGCGCCCGCCCTCGGATCCGGCTCCCTCGGACCCTTCCCCCGGCCCTGTCCAGCGCCTCCGCCCGCCGTGCCGGCCCGAGGCGGGGGCGGGGCGGTCCAGGCGGCTCGCCTCGTCGGTGTCCGCCGCCGCGGTCCGCTCGTCCCGATCCTCACCGACCCGCCGCTGTGCCTCCTCCGACGCGTGCTCGCCGTGCCGCCCCGGGACGCCTCCGGCGCCACCCTGCTCGTCCATGGCCGTCACCTCAGCTCGTCTCGCGCGCCCGCGCGTGCGGGCGCGACCTTCTTGTGCGGCGGCTTCCCCACCCGGAGTCCACGAAACCGACACGGCCCGGCTGCCCCCCGGTCAGTCGAGGCGGACGGCGACGAGACAGGTGTCGTCCTCGTTGTCCTCGGGGGTGAACGCCGCCACGATGCGGTCCATGGCCTCCTGCGCGCCGAGCCCCGCACAGCCCTCCAGCACCCGGCGGAGGCCGTCGATGCCCTCCACGATGTCCTCACCCCGCCGCTCGACCAGGCCGTCGGTGTACAGCACGAGCAGATCGCCCGGCTCCAAGGCAACGGTGGCCGTCGCGTACTCGTGGCCGGGCAGCACTCCGAAGAGAGGCCCCCTGTGGTCGGCGTCGAGCTTGGCGGCCCCGCCCGCGCGGAGCAGCAGCGGGGCCGGATGGCCGGCGGAGGCCCAGCGGAAGCGACGTTCCCGGTCGATGTGGCCGATGACGCCGGTCGCCGTCTGCGCGGCCGGGTCCCCGCACACCAGCTCGTTCAACCACGTGGTCAGCTGACCGGCGTGGGTGCCGGGGGCGTGGGCGAGGCCCGCGAGCCCGTGCCGCTGCTGGGCCATCCGGGCGACCGCGCTCAGACCGTGTCCGCAGGCGTCACCGATGGCGAGGAGGATCCGGCCGTCCGGCAGTGCCCGGCACTTGTACCAGTCACCGCCGACGGGAGCGTCCTCCGCGGGCAGGTAGACGGCGGCCACGGAGACACCCCGCTGTGCGAGCTCCACCGAATGGGTGGGCAGGATCGCCTCGCGGAGCGCCGTCGCCACGGCCCGTTCCGCCAGCGCCTCATCGCGCAACCGTTCGGACTGGCGGCGAGTCGCCGCCAACCGCTGTCGGCTGCGGACCTGGGCGGTCAGATCCCGGGCGATCAGGCGCAGGGCCCAAGGAAGGCCGTCCCGGGCGATGACGGGATGGGCCACCAGGTGCAACGTACGGACCTCCCCGAGGATGCCGAAACGAATCTCCTCCCCGGGTGGCTCCTCGCCGTCGAGCAGTACCGCCAGCAGCTTCCCGAACCGCGGGACGTCGTCGAGAAGGACCGCGTCACAGAGCTCCACGAGGGACAGAGGGCGCCCCTGCTCGGTGCGGAAGATCGCGTGCAGACCCTCCGACCAGGTGGTCTCCCCGGAAAGCAGGTCCCAGGTGCCCCAGCCCATCGAGGCGATGTACTGGGCGTCGAGGGACAGCGTCTCGGTCCGGTTCCGGGCCGGTCTCCAGGTCGCCAGGACCTGGCCCCGGCAGGCGGCGGCCTCGTAGAGCAGTCGGGCACGGTGGAGACCGTCGCTGCGCTGCTCGGTGTAGTCGACGGCGTAGGCGGTCAGGGCCCGACCGGATTCCAATACCCCGGCCAGCGCATCGATCAGGCCGCCCGCGGCGGCGCCCGGCTGCACGTCGAGGAGCCGTCGGCCGACCAGCCGGTCGGGGGCGTCGAGCCATTCGGCGGACCGGACCCGGTTGCCCGCCCGGACGGTGAAGTCGACGGCCCGGCCGGCCCCGTCGCGTACCGGGACCAGGAGGGCGGCCGACACGGGGATCGCGGGCAGGGTCGCGCACAGGCAGGCCCACGGGTCGTTCCCCGATCCCTCGGCGTCGCACGTCGGGCACCCGACGGCCGAACCGGCGTCCCGGTCGCGGGAACACTCCGTCACCGGTGCGTCGACCCGGTCCCCAGCGCCCGTGCCCGTTCCGACCCCCGCCTCCACCGAAGGGGAACCGGAGTCCGACCGGTCGTCCAGGCGCACCCCGGCGTTCCGGCGGGCGGCGTTCCGCAGTGCGGCCACCTCCCGGGTGACCAGACGTTTGAGCGTTTCGGGATCCCGCGGAAACACAGGCGTCATCGTTCCTCGCCATCGCTCTCGGTGCGGCGCCCCGCACCTGCCCCCTCAGCGAACCCGCACACACGCCACCCCGCCACCGGTGCCCCGCGCGGGGGCACGCGGCCGGCGCCCTGATTCCGGGGTCCACCGGCCCCGCGCGGCGCGGGCCACGGCACCCGTGGTCCTGCCACCGTGAGCGGTGGGCGCCGTTCGTCCGTGGCCGGCCGGCACGCCCCCGATGGCTCCCCGCCGGCGACGGTCACCCCGTCGCCACGTCCCACCACTCCGGAGGAGGACCCCGATGGGCAGCAGCCTCATGGTCGACTTCATCATCTCGCTCGACGGATACGCGGCCGCCGACGACTGGCCGGGTCTGTGGGGCATGGGAGGGCCCGAGTACCTCTCCTGGCTCGACAGCGACGGCGAGAAGGAGCACATCAGCCTGATGGGCGCGACCACGTACCGCCTGATGTCCTCCTTCGCCGCGCGGACGCCCGACGACCCCGGCTTCGCCGTGCTGGGCGCCATGCCCAAGAAGGTCTTCTCGACCACCCTCAAAACGCCCCTGACCTGGCAGAACAGCGAACTCATCCCAGGTGACCCCGTCGAAGCGGTCCGTGACCTGAAGGAGAGCGGGGCCCGACCGCTGCGCACCCTCGGCAGCCTCACCCTGGCCCGTTCCCTGCTCACGGCGGGCCTCGTCGACCGTTTCCGAGTCGTGGTCTTCCCGGTGATCACGGGCGCCTCGGGCAGGGAGCGGATCTTCGACGGCTACCCGGACGTCCGACTCGACCTGGTCGGCAGCCGCACCTTCGACGGTCGGCTCCAGCTGCTGGAGTACGCGCCCACCGTCCTGGACGGCCCGCCCGGCGCCGACCCGTACGTTCCGGACGCGACGACGACCTGATCGTCGGGCATGGGGCCGCGCGGCGAACTCAGAAGAGTCCGCCGGGTGCCCCGGGCGTGCGGCCGCGCGGGCCGGGGGCCGCGGGGTCGCTGTGGGCGTCCGGGTAGGTGTAGGCGGAGCGGATGTGTCCGTCGACGGCGTGCACGATGACCTGGGCGGGCCGGTGTTCCTTCGCGTGGCGGCGGGCGGCGTCGATCGCCTCCTGCTGGGTGCGGTGCGGCTCGTGCAGCAGGCGTCGCCCTTCCCTGCCTTCGACCTGCCACTTCACGCCCGCGGCCGCCGCCCCGGGGCCGGAGGGCGAGACGTGGTAGACGGTCTGTCTCGCGGCCATGGTTCGTCTCCTTGCCGACCGACCGGAGGTACCCGCGGGTGTGCCTCGGCCCCGAAGGCCCGGTTCCGGCGCCGGTGCGGGTGCCCTCCCCGGGGGAGGGCCCCGCGGCGGGCCGTTCAGTGGACAGCGCCTGCCCGCACCCGAAGCCCCGCAATCCTCGGGTTCCGTGCAGAACCGGTCTCCGCCGGCGAACCCGTACCGTCCCCGCGGCGGGGTTCAGCGGCCCGGGGGCACGCGTCGACGATTCATCGGCAGTGTCGGCGACGCCGGGTGGATGTGACGGGCGAGCCAGAAGGCCAAGAGGGTGGCGACGCCGGTCCAGACGACCAGGACGATCGTGGCGGTTTGCCAGACGGGCATGGGCCCTCCTCCAGTGATGGGTGCCGACAACGAGCGCGTGTACCCGTCGATTCGGGGCGCATGCCCGTGGAGGTAGATGGCGCATGCCCGTGGAGGTAGATATAGACCAGGTTGTGACGCCGTGCCTACGGCCTTCACGATCTCCACGCAAGGGAACCGGCCAGTGCGGCCGCACGCCTCGATCGCACCGTCCTACCCCGCCGATTCCCCCACCGGGTCCGCGACCCGCTGCGGCCCCGCACCCTCCTGCCGCACCTCGTCCCGCCCGACCAGGAACGGAGACAGCAGACCGGGCACCGCTTCGTCGGCGAACCGCAGCCCCTCGGGCAGCAGCACGTCCTTCACGTGGTAGGCGCCGCGTCCGCCCGCCGTCGTCGCCGTGACCCGACACAGCCCCGACCTCCGGTGCCAGGCCCACTGCCCGATCCGCCAGCCGATCACCCCGTCACGGCGCGGCGCGATCGTCCGGCGCTTGAGCGAACCGTGCCTCGTCACCTCAGCTCGATGCGCTCCGGCGTCAACCGGTAGAACGTCTTCCGCCAGCGCAGCGCCTCGTGGCCGACCACCCCCAGCACGGGAACGGGCACCGAAACGTGCAACCACCACGGGGCGCCGCGCCACCACATCACCGCGGCCGCCGCCAGGACCGCCAGCAGGCACCAGCCGCCGACCGCGGCGATGACCCGGGGATCGAGCCGCCGCCAGGGAACGTCGCGGTCCGCCGGTCCGGCCTCCGCGCGCTCCACCTCGGTCGGGCCCGCGGCCGCCCGCGCCTCGGTGGTGTCGGCGGGCGACCGGCCCGCGCCGTCCCCTTCGGCCCTCCCGCCGATCCTCCCGCCGGCCCTCCCGTCGCGTCCCCCCGGTGTGGCCGGGGTGATCCTGGTCAGCTTCTCGGAGCGCATCGTCTCCCAGGAGATCATGATCCACACGCACGACGGGGACCTGGACAAGTTGCTCCAGTGCCGCCTCGCCGGTGCCGGCCTCTCCGCGGCCCGGCGCGTCCACCGGGCACCGTCCACGCGCACGTCGGGTCGCCCACGCGCACGGACGGCCCGTTTGTCCCGGTCCTCGCTTCCGCGGGACGGTCCGCGCGTCCCGTTTCGGGCGCGTCACCCGAGCATGACGGCCGGTCTCCTCCGCCCCCGTACCCCGACAACTCGTCGTCCGCGCACGGCGATTACCGGACCTCGTGTCGATTGTGGCCTGCGTCACGCGGGTCCAGAGTGGGCCCGCTCCACGTCGGGTACACCGCACGAACGGAAGAGGACGGAAAATGCCGTCGAGTCCATCCAGTTCACCCCGTCCCACCGGCGCCGGGGTCCAGCGCCTCAAGGCGAATTCCGTCGGCCTGGTCGGAGTCGTCTTCATGGCGGTCGCCACCGCCGCCCCCATCACCGCCATGACCGGCAACCTCCCCATCGCCGTCGGCTTCGGCAACGGCACCGGTGCCCCCGCCGGCTACCTCTTCGCCACCGTCGTCCTGACCGTCTTCGCGGTCGGTTACGTGGCCATGGCCAAGCGGATCACGGCCGCGGGAGCCTTCTACGGCTACATCTCGCACGGTCTCGGCCGGATCGTCGGCATGGCCTCCGGCATGCTCGCCGTCCTCGCGTACATCGTCTTCGAGGCCTCGATCGTCGGCGTCTTCGCCTACTTCGCCCGCACCACCGTCCACGACCAGCTCGGCGTGGACCTCCCCTGGATCCTGTACGCGGCGGTCATGCTCGCCGTCACCGCGGTCCTCGCCCACTTCGACATCAACCTCACGGCCAAGGCGCTGGGCGTCATGCTCGTCGCCGAGGTCGCCGTGCTGTTCGCGGTGGCCCTCGCCGTCCTCCTCGCGGGTGGCGGGCCGGACGGGATCCCGCTGGAACCCGTCAACCCCGCGAACGCCTTCACCGGCGCCTCCGCGGGCCTGGGACTCTTCTTCGCCTTCTGGTCCTGGGTCGGCTTCGAGTCCACCGCGATGTACGGGGAGGAGTCCCGCGACCCCAAGCGGGTCATCCCCAAGGCCACCCTGATCTCCGTGGTCGGCGTGGGCCTGTTCTACATCTTCGTCTCGTGGATGGCCATCGCCGGCAACGGGCTGGACAGGTCCGTGGAGCTGTCCGCCTCCGCCAACCCCCTCGACCTCTTCTTCGCGCCCACCGGGACGTTCATCGGAGCCTGGGCCGTCGACGCCTTCCAGTGGCTGCTCCTCACCGGCTCCTTCGCCTGCGGCATGGCCTTCCACCAGTGCGCCGCCCGCTACCTCTACGCCATCGGCCGCGAGGGCTTCCTGCACCCCGGGCTCGGCCGCACCCACGCCAGGCACGGATCCCCGTACGTGGCCTCGATCGCGCAGACCGCCATCGCCGTCGCCCTGGTGGCAGGGTTCCGGCTCACCGGCCAGGATCCTTACATCCACCTGTACACCCTGCTCGCGATCCTCGGCACGATGGCGATCCTCATCGTCCAGACCCTGTGCTCCTTCGCCGTCATCGGCTACTTCCGGAAGAACCATCCCGAGGACCGGCACTGGTTCCGCACCTTCACCGCCCCGCTCCTCGGCGGAATCGGCATGACCGCGGTCGTGGTCCTGCTCGTCGTCAACATGGAGACCGCCGCGGGCCTCGCCGCCGACTCCCTCTTCTTCCGACTGATCCCGTGGACCGTCGGCCTCGTCTTCCTCGGTGGGCTCGGTCTCGGCCTGTGGCTCAAGGCCAAGGACCCGGCGCGCTACGCGCTCATCGGCCGGATCGTCCTGGAGGACTCGACCGAGCGCACCGACCCCCTCGACCCGGACCGCACCACGACCACCGCGGACCCCGACACCACCGGCACGGACAGCACCGAAGGCACTGCCCCCTCAGCCGTCACCGCCCCCTAGGGAGCCACCGCCATGGCCCGTACCCCCCTCATGCACGCCCTCCGCACCCTCGCCGCGGAGCATGCCGCCGCCCGCCGCCTGCGCCTCCCCGCCGCAGAGGTCCGCGGCATGGACCGCCGCGCCCTCCTGCGGCGTGCCGCCGCCCTCGGGCTCGGCACGGCGGTCGCCGGAACCGCGGCGGCCGCACCGGCGGCGGCCCTCGACTCCGTCCCCAAGCCGCCGCCCACCGGCAGCCCGCGGATCGCGGTCGTCGGCGCCGGCATCGCCGGCCTGACCGCGGCGCTGACCCTCAAGGACGCCGGGTACGCCTGCACCCTCTACGAGGCCGACCCCACTCGCGTCGGCGGCCGCATGTGGACCCAGCGCGCCCATTGGGCCAACGGCCAGACCTCCGAGATCGGCGGCGAGCTGATCGACACCAGTCACAAGAAGATGCTGGAGCTGTGCCGCCGCTTCGACCTGCCGACCGAGGACTTCCTCGGCGGCGGACCCAACGGGGCCGAGGAGGTCCTATGGTTCGGAGGCGCGTACTACCCCCGCCACCAGGCCGACGAGGACTTCAAGGCGGTGTACCAGTCCCTGCGCCGCGACCTCCAGGAAGCGGGCGAGGTCTCCTGGAACTCCACCACCCCCGCCGGGACCGCACTCGACCGGATGTCGCTGTACGAGTGGATCGAGACCCGCGTCCCCGGCGGACACTCCTCAGGGCTCGGCCGCTTCATCGACGTCGCCTACACCGTGGAGTACGGGGCCGACACCCAGCTCCAGTCCGCCTTGGCCCTGGTCCTGCTGATGGGCTACCAGCCGAACCCCGGCAATTTCAACGTCTGGGGCCTGTCGAACGAGCGCTACCACATCGTCGGCGGCAACGACCTGCTGCCGCGGGCCATGGCCAGGGCCCTGCCCGCGGGCACCCTCGTGGCGGGCCGCGCGCTGACCGCCGTGCGTGCCGACGCCGACGGCACCCAGACCCTGACCTTCGACGACTCCGGCGCCACCCGCACCACCGTCGTCGATCACACCATCCTGTGCGTACCGCTCCCCGTGCTCCAGCGCCTCGACCTCTCCGCCGCCGGCTTCGACCCGCGGATGAAGAACCTGCTGCGCGACGCTCGGATGGGCCACTGCACCAAACTCAACATGCAGTTCACCGCCCGACCCTGGCGCGGCAGCGGACCCTGGCCCGGCGTCTCCGCCGGCGACTGCTTCACCGACTCCGAGGTGCAGCAGACCTGGGACACCACCAAGCTCCAGCCCGGCACCGGCGGCATCCTGCTCCAGTACGCCGGTGGCAGCCTCGCCGCGGGCCTCTCCCCGGCCACCCCCTTCGCCACCGAAGCCGACCCCTACGTGCGCGACCTGTCCGCGCGCGTGCTCACCGGCATCGACGCCTTCTTCCCCGGCACCAAGGCGGTCTGGAACGGTCGCGCCCAGCTGTCCGCCTGGCATCGCAACCCGCACGCGCTCGGCGCGTACTCGTACTGGCCCGTGGGCTACCTCCACCGGTACGCGAAGTACGAGGGCACCGCCCAGGGCCGCGTCCGGATCGCCGGGGAACACTGCAGCTACGACTTCCAGGGCTTCATGGAAGGCGGGGCCACCGAGGGCGAACGGGCCGCCCGGGAGGTGATCGCCGCCGTCTCCTGAGTCCGCGGCCGGGGGTGGTGCCTCGGTACTGATGGGGCGTTACGGTCGGGGCATATGCCCGGCGCCCCGTCGGGTCGTCGCCCGAGGGTGGGAGCAGGGTTCATGGAGATGCCGAGCGTCACGATCGCTACCGACGCCACGGGCGAGGACGTGGTGGTGTGCGTGGGGGAGTTCGACGTGGACGGCCTCGCGGCGTTGTCCCGGGCCTGCGCGGAGCAGGCGAGACCCGGCCGGGGCCTGACCTTGGACGTGGTCGGGCTGGGCTTCGCGGACTCGTCGTTCCTGAACGAGCTGGTGAAGTGGCGTCGTCGGGGCCCGGTGGTGTTGGTGGGCCCGCTGCCGGGGCAGCTGCGGCGGCTGCTGGAACTGACCGACACCTTGGCCCTGTTCGACGTCCGCACGCCGGCCTGACCCGGTGCAGCGCCGGCCCCCGGGGTGAATGTGGCTCCCGCCCGCTCGCCGCGGGCCGGCCGTTCAGTCCGCTTCGGCGTCGTCGGTGCCCGTCCCGTCGGTGAGGGCGATGGTGGCGATGATGGTCTTGCCCGTGGCGGTGGGTTGGATGCGCGTACGGGCGAGACGGTTGATGAGGAACCAGCCGAACCCGCCGGGTTCGGCCGGAGCCCACGGCTGATCCTGTGGGAAGTGCGGGGAGGCGTCGGAGACCGCTATCAGCAGGGCTCCGCGCTCGGGGGTGAGGGCGAAACCCGTGACCCCACCGGCATGCCGGTCCGCGTTGGACACCAATTCGGTGACCACCGTGTCGACATCCGCGACCCGCTCCGGCACCACGTCCAGACTCCGAAGCAGCCGACGCGTCAGATCGCGGGCCTGTCCGCAACCGATGCCGGCCCCTACCAGGAAGGTGCCCTCCGATGATGTACTGCCGTCCATACTCGTCCCCTGCCCGGGCCCGACCGTGGCAACGGCCTGAATTCCGCCGCCGAGATCCGGCCTTCCCCGCCCGCTGCGCGGCAGCTTAACCGCGCTCTGCGACACGACCGGGGGTGCCCACACCGGCAGTGCGGTGATCCTTTCGAGGCCCTCACCTCACCTGCCCCGTTCGGCCTTCTTCGAACACGGCGGAGCGCCCCGTTTTCCCGGACGCTTCCGTCGGTCGCCCGTGGGCAGGAGCACCAGCGGTGCCCTCGCTGACCGGGTGCACCACGACGAAAGGAATGACGACGTTGAACAAGGAAGAGTGGCCGGAGCTGGTGAGCCGATCCTCCGAGGACGCGGTCGAGCAGATCGGGCGGGACCGCCCGGGCGTCGACATCGTCGTGGTCCGCGACGGTGACATGGTGACGGCGGACTTCCGCCAGGACCGTGTGCGGGTCTTCGTGTCCCCGGACCGCAAGGTGACCCGCCCTCCCCGCGTGGGCTGACCGTGCCCGAGTGCCCCCTCACCCCTCGGTCGGGTCGGACGGGATGGGAGGGGCGGCCGTCGGCGCGAAGAGCCTCCCGACGGTTTCGGCGGCGAGGTCGCGGAGCCAGGCGTGGGCGAGGTCGTTGTCGTGGCGCTGGTGCCACAGCAGGTACAGGGGAACCTCGGGCAGGGGGAGCGGGGGCGGCAGGGCGACCAGACCCAGCCGGTCCCGCTCGGCGCGGGTGACGGCGTCGGGGACCGTCACGACCAGGTCGGTGTCGAGGACGAGCCGCAGGGCGAAGGCCGCCGTGGGGCCCGCGGCGACGACGCGCCGTGCGAGGCCGTGGGTGGTCAGGGCGTCGTCGAGCGGATCGCGCAGGCTTCCGCGCCGCGAGACGGTGACGTGCTCGGCGGCCGCGTAGCGTTCCGGGCCCAGCGTGCCCGCGGCGAGCGGGTGGCCCGGTCGGACGGCGACGACCAGCCGATCGCTGCCCACCAGACGGTGGCGGACGTCGGAGAACACCGAAGGGCCTGTGCCCGATTCCAGATCCACCTCACCCCGGCGGAGCTCGGCGTCGTCCGCACCGGGCTCGGCCGCCAGCCGCAGGCGGACCCCGGGAGCCCGCTGGTGGACGGCCGTGGTCAAGGCGGTCCCGCAGGCCGCGGTGAGCGCGTCGTGCCAGCGCACCGTGAACACCCGGTCCAGCGCCGCCAAGTCGAGCTCCTGCTGAGCGGACAGGACGCGGTGGGCCTGCTGCACGAGGGTGTGGACCTGGGCGCGCATGGCCAGCGCGCGGGGAGTGGGGACCATGCTCCGGCCGGTGCGGACCAGGATCTCATCGCCCGTGACCTTGCGGATGCGCCCCAGGGAGCGGCTCATCGCCGGCGCCGTCACGTGCAGCCGGGCCGCCGCGCCGGCGACGCTGCCCTCCTCCAGCAGGGCGTCCAAGGCGGTGAGCAGGTTCAGATCCAATTGCATCCGAGTAACTCTACAAGTGAAAAGCATGCACTTGTCGTCAATGGTCGGGCCGCCTAGTTTCGAAGTGCGCGGGGACGACGCAGCCGCCCCGCTTCCCCCGATCCCGAGGAGCCCACCATGAGCACAGCCATGCCCTTCGCCGCCGGCACCACGCTCCTGTCCGACGTCACCGCTGCGGTGCGGGCCGCCGGCGCGGTCCTGCGCGACCGCCACACCCCGCACGCCCGCGGCGTGAGCACGGACGGGATCGTCGGCGAGATCCACGCCAACGACGACGCGGTACTGGAGGTGCTGCGGGAACCGTTGCTCCGTTCCCGGCCGGGGTCGCGGTGGGCCGAGGACGAACTGGCCGGCGGTGCCCTCCCGCCCGGGGAGTGGTGGGTCGTCGACCCGGCCGAGGGCAACATCAACCACGTCCACGGCATGGACGACTGGGCCGTCACCGCCACCCTGGTCCGCGACAACCGGCCGGTGCTCACCGTCGTCCACCTGCCGCTGACCGGCGCCACCTACACCGCCGTGGCCGGCGGCGGAGCCCACCTCGACGGCCGGCCCCTGAAGGCGTCCGCCAAGACCGACCTCGCCGCCGCGCTCACCGGCACCGGTCAGGCGAGGCCCGGCGAGGACGAGCGGACCTTCCGACGGATCGGTGACTCCGTCACCGCCATGCTCGTCAATGGCCTGGTCGTGCGCGTGTCCGTGCCCGCCACGCTGCAACTCGTCCACGTCGCCGCCGGATGCACGGACGCGTTCTGGCAGTTCTCCGACGTCCGCTCCGGGCTGGTCGCCGGCGCCCTCCTGGTCTCCGAGGCCGGAGGCACCGTCACCGATCTGACGGGCGCGCCCTGGAACGCGGGCAGCCGCGACTTCCTGGCCGCGGCCCCCGGCCTCCACGCCGCCGCCCTCGAGGTCCTCGCGCCGATCGCCTGACCGGACGTCACCGCCCGCCCTCCCCGCACCTCCCGTCACCCCAGCAAGGAGCACCCGCACATGACGAACATCGGCATCCTGGGCGCCGGCCGCGTCGGCCTCGCCCTCGCCCGCAAGCTCTCCGAAGCCGGACACCACGTCACCCTCGGCCGCAGGGACCCGAAGGACGACACCCTGACCGCCACGGAGGACACGGGCCCCCGCCTCGCCTTCGCCGACCAGCGCACCACCGCCCGCACCGCGGACGTCGTGATCAACGCGACGCCCGGCGACAGCGCGCTGGACCGCCTGACCGGCCTGCGCACCGAACTCGCGGGCAAGATCCTCATCGACGTCTCCAACGCCACCCGCGAGGCCGCGGACGGCCTCCCCGGCGAGCTGTGCCACCCCGGTGGCAGCCTCGCCGAACTGCTCCAGGCCGCCCTTCCCGAGACCGCGGTGGTCAAGACCCTCAACACCATGCTCTTCACGGTCATGACCGCTCCCGAGACCCTGGGCACCCCACCCACCGCCTACCTGTCGGGCGACGACGAGCGGGCGAAGAAGGCCGTCGCAGGTCTGCTCGGTGACCTGGGCTGGCAACCCGCGTGGATCGAGGACCTGGGAGACATCACCACGGCCCGCGCCACCGAGGCCATGATCCTGGTCGTGCCCCACGTCCTGCGCCGACACGGCTTCGCACCCTTCGCCGTCTCCCTCGCCCGCTGAACCCCGGCCGGAGGCCCTGTCGTCGTGGAGCCGCCGGTCTCCTCGTGCGAAAGGCCCCTGCCGTCCCGGAGCGCGAAGGCTTCGGGACGGCAGGGGCCGGACGGGTGGCGCGTGTCGGGCGCGGGATCGGTGGACCGGGCGTCAGGGGGCCATCAGCGAGATCTCGAACGGCCGGGCCTGTGGCGCCGATTCGGTGCCGTCGGCGGCCACGGCGGTGATCACGTAGTAGTAGGAGGCCCGGGCCAGACCGAGATCCGTGTACGTCGGTTCCGTGACGCCGGACGCGATGCGGCGCTCGGGGGTGAACACGTCCGCGGCCGACGTGGACCGGTACACGTTGTACGAGGCGGTGACGCCCTGGTCGCAGGCGCCCACCTCCCAGTCGATCCGGACTGAGTCCGCGCCCCTGCCGCCGCCGGTGATCCTCGGGGTCGGGGGCGTGTTCAGGACCGGGCAGGGCACGGTGGCCTCGGCCATCGGGGAGTAGCCGGACCACTGGGCCTTCGTACTGACGGCGCGGACCACGTAGTACCACGTCCGGCCCGCGGGCACGTTCTCGTTCGTGAACGTCGTCCCGGTGACGAGCGGGGACACTGAGTAGGCCCCCGAGGGGTCCGCGACGCTCGTGCGGTACACGTAGTAGCCGGACACGTCGCTCGACGTGCTCGCCGCCCACTCCAGGGTGACGTTGCCGTTCTCGACGGTCGCCGTCAGCGAGGCGGGTGCCGCCGGCTGCGGGTGGACCGGCAGGCGCTTGCCGTAGACGGTGCCGTAGCCGGGCTCGGGCAGCGGGGAGACGTTGCCGGCCGCGTCGACGGCGCGCACGGTGTAGCCGAACCGCACGTCGGCCGGGACGGCGGCGTCGAGGTGGGCGACGCCCCGCACCACGGCGATCTGCTCCCACCCGCCGAACATCGCCTTGCGCATGACGAGGTAGTGGTCGGTGTCATCGGTGTTGGCGGTCCAGGCGAGGTGCACGCCGTCGGTGCCGTCCCACGCGTCCAGGCCGTACGGCATACGCGGCGGGGTGGTGTCGCGGGTCCGGGTGGCCGTGGCCGTCGCCGACGGGCCCGACTCCGTGCCGAGCGCCGTGACCGTCGTGACCCGGTAGTGGCGCACCTCGCCGACGGGCGCGGTGAAGTCGTCGTGGAAGGTCCCGGCGACCGGCGTCTCCGTCAGCCGGGTCCAGGGGCCACCGGCAGCGGCGGCGGAGTACACGTGGAACCGGTGGGACGCGCCCCCCTCGTACTTCCAGCCCACGGTGTTGCGGTCCAGGCGCCCGGACGCGGAGACGTTCGTGGGCGGCAGGGGCTTCACATCGGCCACGAGCTGCACGGGAGCCGAGTACGGCGAGGCGTTGGAGGCACTGTCCAGGGCCCGCACGCGGTAGTGATAGATCGTGCCCGCGACGGCGCTCGGGTCGGTGAGGGCGGTGCTCCCGGTGCGCGGGCCGACGTTCGTGAACGGCCCCTGGGCCGCGAGGGCCCGCTGCACCTCGTAGGAGCTCGCCCCGCTCACCGCGGACCAGGACAGGTGGGCGCCGAACGCGTCGTACGCGGCCGCGAGTCCGGTCGGAGCGCCGGGGGCCGTCTTGTCGGCGCTCACGACGCTCGCCGTGGCGGAGCGCGGGGACAGGTTGCCGGCGCGGTCGACGGCGCGCAGGGAGTACTCGTACGTGGCGCCGGTCGCCGGGGGCGCGTCGGTGAAGGCGGTGCCGGTGAGCGGGGCGGTGGTGAGCCGGCTCCAGGCACCGGTGCCGCCGGTGCGCCGCTCGACGTGGTGGCCGGCCAGGTCCATCTCCTGGTTCCGGGACCACGTGAGGCTCGCCTTGGCGGTGGTCGCCGCGTAGGTGGCCTTCAGGCCGGTCGGGGCCAGGGGAGCGGTCTTGTCGACCCGGGCGTCGGTGACGGGCTTGTAGCCGAAGGAGACGTTCGCGGTGCCCTTGAAGGCGGCGAAGTCCACGCGCAGGGTGTGCACTCCGCGCGGGACGGTCAGGCGGACGGTCTGCTTCTGCGTGGAGCTGACGTCCCGCCACAGGTTGATCTTGCGCTTGCCGTCGAGGTAGACCCGGGCGCCGTCCTGGACGGCGACGCTCAGGTCGAAGGGCCCGCCGGAGCCGAAGTCCCGGGTCGTGCTCCAGCGGACGCCGAAGTCGTCCTTCGGCAGGGTCACACCGGCGGGGTCCTTCAGGCCGTAGTCCTCGGCGATGGCGGTATCGCAGACGGTGGCCGCGGGAGTGCCGGCGTAGGTGGTGTTGGCGTAGTACTGGGCCTTCCACACACCCGCCTTGCAGGTCACGGCCGCCTGCGCGGAGGCGGGGAAGGCGAATCCGGTCAGGGCGGTGGCCAGGGAGAACACGGCCACACCGGCCGTGCGGCGTCTCGTGCCGAGGGATATGCGCATCTGCTGACGGTCACACTTTCGCTCGATAAGCGGACATGCGGCGCGGACGCCGCGTCGATCATGACACCGGCAAGATCGCCCGCGGAAGGAGAATTGTGCGGAATCATGTCGATCACTTCTCGGCTGCCGCGCGTGACGGTGTTCGGCGGTGTTCGACGCCGGATCCACGACGGCCCCGCCCCCGCCGGCCGGGCCGTCACCGCACCCGTGCTCCCCTCAGTAGGCCCACGCCTGATAGCCGTTGACGAAGGACTGGTCGCTGCAGGGATGCAGACGCAGACCGTTGTTGGCGCTGTAGTCGATGCACTCCCGAGTGGCCATGTTCTTCCAGCTCACCCAACCGTTGCCCACGTTGTGGACCGCCCACTTCTGGTAGCCGTTGTCGAAACTGGCGTCGCTGCACGCGTGGGTGCGCACGCCGTGGTTGGCGCTGCCGTCCAGACACTCCTTCGTGTACACGTTCCGGAAGCGGTAGTAGCCGTCCGAGACGGTGATCGAGAACCTCTGGTAGCCGGTGTCCATGCTCACGACGCTGCACTCGTGCATCCGGAGTCCGTGCGCGGGGCTGTCGTCCATACAGGTTCGGGACGCGCCGTTGGCGAAGACCATGTAGCTGGCGCTCGCGCCCGTGGCACCGGCACCGACCGCGTCCGACAGGGCGTTCCGGGATGCTTCGAGACGGGGCGCGAGGTCGGCCGTCGCGACGGGCGCGGGGGCGGCCGGGCCCCCTTCCGCGGCCGCGGCGCCGGGTGCGGTGGCGAGCGTGCCGATCATTCCGATGGTGGCGGCGGTCAGCGCCAAGGTCGTCCTCATGGGCAAGGTCTCCTGATTCGTGATGCGGTGGCTCGGCGAGAACGCTTCGCGCCCCCCCGGGAACGCTGACGACACTAGGAGTTCCGGCAGCGGGTCACCGAGGGCCGCGGACGCCACCACGAGGGCCCACCGTGCCAACCCGACTCCCGGGCCTCGGCGCCCTCCGGAAAGGGATCGGAAACGGATCGGAAAGCGATCAGAACAGGGTCTCTCCCGCGGGGTAGCCGTAGCCGCTCTTCATCCTGTCGGCGAACAGGACGGTGCCGTTCAGGGACCCCAGGCCCCCGTAGAACCACATGTCGCCGTTGGTGTGGCGGGCCAGCACGTCGGTCTTGCCGTCGCCGTCCACGTCGCCGGGGGCGATGAAGTCGTCGTACTGGTTCCAGCTCCAGCCGATCCGGACGCGCGGGGTGAAGGTGTCGCCGGGGGCGGTCTCGTACAGGTAGAGCTCGCCGGCGGGCGTGCGGGCCAGGAAGTCGGGCGTGCCGTTCCCGGTGAGGTCACCGGCGGCCACGATCTTGTTGTAGTCCGACCAGGCCCCGCCGCCGGCGGGGGCGGGCAGGGGGACACCCGGACCGATGTCCCCGTCGGCCAGGACGGGGAGCCGCGTCAGCAGCCCGTTCGAGGTTCGGACCACCAGGTCGCGGCGCCCGTCGCCGTTCATGTCGGGGCTCACCGTCATCATGTTCACGGTGCCGGTCCAGGCTCCGGCCGCCGTGAGGGTGCGCGGCCAACGGAAGAACGTCTCGCTCCCGTAGTGGCCCGGGTGGAGGCGGAGGCTTCCCGTGGTGTCGATCGTGTAGAGGTCGTCGGAGCCGTCACCGTCGACGTCGCCCGCACGCGCGATCCGGCGCATCGCGTTCCAGTCGGCGTTCCAAGCGGCCCCGACCTTGCAGGAGAGGGCGTGGAGCTTCATGATCGAGTGGCCGCCGAAGTGCCGGTAGAGGCTGCCGTCCGCGCTGCGGCGCAGCAGGTCGGCCTTGCCGTCGGGCTCGTTCTGGCAGTACGACCACGTCGCGGCGGCGCGGTAGGGATAGTGGTCCGACATGGCCTTGCGGGGCAGCGCGTCGCCGACGACGTTCTTGAAGTGCTTCTCGCTGAGGAAGACGCTGTCGTACTTGGACTCGACGGGCACCTTCGGCTTGAGGACCGTGTACTCCCCCGAGCGGCAGCGGAGCGGGGCGGGGGTCTGAGCGCGGCACTCGGGGCTGAAGTGGGCCGCGTCGGTCTCGTCCGCCTCGATGAACCGGCCCGAGCCTCCGGAATGGCCGTAGAAGGCGTCGAGCGATGCCGCCTGAGGGGTGCGGCTGTGGTCGACCACTCCGTTGACCTTGTGCTGCGCGTTGAAGTCGCCACCGAGGACGACGGGTACGTCAGCGTCGATCCACGGCCCGACAGCTCCGGCCAACTTGGTGGCCTGCGCCGTCTGGATGGCGATCGAGAACGAGTTCAGGTGCACGGAGCACGCGCGGGTCCTGCGGCCCTGGAGCGGCGCCTCGAGACATGCCGACCGCCAGGTCTGGTTCGGACTCTCCCCGCCCACGTTCAGTTCGATGGCGGGCAACTCGGTCACGGGCCCCTTGGCGATCACGGCGTTGCCGAACACGCCTTCCACGTCATACGGCCGCTCGCCCTGCGCCTTGCACAGATCGGCGGAGGGGTCCGGGTCCTGCTGAGGAGTGATCATGACGGCGAAACTGCCGCCGTACCCCTGGGGTCCGAGCACCTTCATCAGCTCGTCGTACTGGGACCGGCAGACCTCCTGGAGGAACACCATGTCCGCGTCCCAGTCCGCCACCAGCCCCTTGAGGACGTCGACCCGGGACTTCACGCCGTCCCTGTCGGGGCCGCAGGGCGTGTCGGCTTCCGGCTCGTCGTTGCTGCCGCAGATGTTGTAGTCGAGGAAGCGGAGGACGGGTGCCGACTTCGGCGACGGCTCGTCCGCCGAGGCCGGCGCGACGAGGGCACCGCCCAGCAGCAGCGTCGCGAACAGCGCGACGGAGAACGCACGTAGGCGCATTTCTGAAGATCCTTCTTCGTGTTCCGGGCCGGTGGGGCCCCCGAGGCCGTTCCCACCGGCGGGTCCCCGGCGGCGACCACCACTCTGGACGCGACCACCGAAGCGATCAAGACGGATCTCCCTCGGCTCCGTTAACCACGGGGTTACCGTCGCGGAACGGCTACCGCCGACGGAGACCCGAGGTCCCGGGAATCGCACGTATGATCACATCGGACTTCCATGCGGTTCGTCGACCGCTGGGTTTTCGACCGAGGGCCGGGGCCTGTGGAACTGCGTGACATCGAGATCTTCCTGGTGCTGGCCGAGGAACTGCACTTCGGCCGGACCGCGGAGCGGCTGCACGTCTCACGGCCCCGGGTCAGTCAGGCCATCAAGCAGCAGGAACGGCGCATCGGCGCCGAACTGTTCACCCGCACCAGCCGGACCGTGCAACTGACCGACGTCGGCCGGCAGCTCCGCGAGGACCTCCGACCCGTCTACGCGGGCCTGCAGGCCTCCATGGAACGGGCCCGGCTCGCGGCGCGCGGGATCAGCGCGAAGCTGCGGATCAACATGATGCCGTTCAACGTGGGTGACCTGCACCCCTACTGGAAGGCGTTCCGGGCCCGCCATCCGCAGTGGGGACTCCAGGTCCGTCAGGCGCCCCTCACCGACGTGTTCGGCCCGCTCCGTTCCGGTACCGCGGACGTGCTGGTGGTCTGGCTGCCGGTCAACGAGCCCGACTTCACCGTCGGGCCCACCTTGTGCGTCGATTCCCGGGTCCTGGCGGTGGCCGGCGACCACCCGCTGGCGGGCCGGGACTCCGTCCCGGTGGAGCTGTTCGCGGACTTCCCGCACGCCACGGCCCCCGACCTGCCGGACTACTGGGAGGACAGCTACCTGCCCTTCCACACCCCGAAGGGCCGCACCATCGAGCGCGTCTCCGTCGCGACCACCGCCGACGACCTGATCGGCATGGTCGGCATGGGCGAGATCATCCAGAGCTTCCCCGGTCACGTCACCCGCTACTGGAACATGCCCCACCTCCACTGGCTCCCCGTCCCCGACCTCCCGCCCATGGCCTTCGCCCTGGTCTGGCGCACCGAAGCCGAGAACGACCTCGTCCGCGCCCTGGCCGCCACCGTCGACGACCTCGGCCCCCACCACTTCTGAGCCCCCACCCGGACACCCCGCCCGCGGCGCTCCCCAGGCGCTACGGGTCGAGGCGGCCGACCGCCACATTCTCGCGCGGCTCCTGATCGGGGATCCGGGCCGCCGGCCCGTCGCCGTGCCGGAGGGGCGGGCCCGGAGCGGACGCCCGCTTCGTGACGTGTGGGGATTCTCGACCTCGCGGCCGCTCCGGGGGCAGCTGCGCGGGCAGCCCCTGGGCGGTCGAGTTCGGGATGTGAACCGGTCACCTTCGGGCGGACGCGGGCTGACGCGAAAGCCGCGGTTCATCCTGTGCGAGATGCGCTCGGCATAGCCGTCGGCGCATCGCCCAGCCGACGACGTGTCATTCCAAGCCCCAGCGTAAGGATGGCCATGAACCGAAGAGGAACCCGTTCCGCCCTGGTCGCACTCGTGCTGGCCACGGCCGTGTCCGTGTCGTTCACCGCCGCGGCCGAGCCCCGACCCGCCGACACGGCGCCGAAGGCCCAGGTCCGTGCGGCCGGCCCCGACGCAGCCGTACTCAAGCGCCAGCACGTTCTGGACGAGCTGGCGAACCGCATCACCCTGAACAAGGCCGAGGACCGCCGGCACGAGCTCCCCGGCTTCGCCGGGCTCGTCGTGGATCCGGACGACGGAGTGCTCAGGCTCTACTGGAAGGGCGTCGTACCGCGGAAGGTGCGCTCCGTCGCCGCGAGCGCCCCCGCGGGGACGAGGGTCGAGTTCCTCCCGGCTCGTCACTCGGCCGCCGAGGTCGTCGCGGGGCGCGAGAAGATCGTCACGGCGACCAAAGCGGGACGGCGCGTGCTCGCCGGTGACGCGGACTGGCACACGCTGACCGTCGCGCCCGACGGCTCCGGGCTCCCCCTCGCCTACGAACCCGAACAGGGCCTCTCGACACAGCGGACCCGGGCCACCTCGGCAGCCCTCGAGACCTCCGCCGAGCAGGTGACCGGGGTGTCCGTGTCCGTGAGCACGGAGCCCCGCCCTCAGGCGACCGGCCGCCAGAACGACACCTCGCCCTGGTGGGGCGGCGCCGCCATCATCTCGTCGGTCAAGCCCATGGGGTGCAGCACCGCCTTCGCCGTCCGTCTGAAGACGGGCCGCCCGGGCCTCCTGACCGCGGCGCACTGTGGCGACTGGGGCGGATTCACCGACCCCACGGGGGAGATCGTCGGGGGAGTGGGGGCCGCGAAACTCGACCGGGACACCACCGTCATCGACGTCGGCACCACCAGCGGTACCGTCGCCGGTCGCTACTACGACGGTCCGTGGACGACGAGCGACTCCAAGTCGATCGTCCGCGCCGACTACAACAACAACGGCGACTACGTCTGCACCTCGGGCGCCATGTCCGGCGTCCACTGCAACCTCAGGATCTACGCCGACAACTCCTACGTACACCTCGACAACGGCCAGTTCGTCAGCCCCGTCATCAAGGCCGCGCGCACGGACATGTCGAACGTCAGCCACGCCTTGGGCGACAGCGGCGGACCCGTGGTCACCACCGCCGACGGCACGTACGGCCCCAGGATGGCGGCCCGCGGCATCATCAGCGCCGGCATCGGAGGACCCGTGGTCTGCGTCCCCGGCGAAACGCGGAACCCGAGCACGCGGTGCTTCGGCGAGGTCGGCTACGTCGCGATCCGACGCGTGCTCGCCGACTTCGAACTGACCTTGGTCACCGACTGACACCCACGCGTCCGCGGGGGCGAAGACGGCACCGACCGCGCCGAACCCGCGTGCGGCCCCACGTGGGCGGCCCTCCCCGGGTCGCCCACACGGGCCCGCGTGCCCGCGTTCCCACCACCACGGAGGTGGCCGCGGGTGGGTCCGGACAGGCGGATACGGGGCGTGGCGGACGCGCCGGGGGAGAAGGGGAGTGAATGATGAACATTGCCTCGGCAGGTCATGCGGGGACCTGGACGGCGTACCCGGTCCTGGCCCGGCGACCGGCCTCCGGTACACGCACGCGACGGCCCGGACGAACGTGAAGTCCCGCCAGGTGTCAACGTCACCGCCACCGCCACGGAGAGGACGAAGCTGACCGCCATGATGAAGGCGCGCACCTCATGAGTGCCCCGAACCCCGACGCCGAAGCCCTCACCACCGACCTCCAGGCGGGCCCGGGCGGCGTGATGACCGAAGAGGAAGGCGTCATCACCGGCGATGTGACCGTCCGCACCGAAGCCACCGACGACGGCCACGCCCGGGTGCGGGTGCAGTACACCGGCGCGGAGGAGTGGTACACCCTCACCGGCAGCCCCACCCCCTTCCCCGCCACGGGCCTGGCCGACCTCCACGCCCGCGTCCTGGCCGCGGTCGCCGTGGGCGGAGCCGCCGAGGTCCCTCAGACCTGACCTGACCGACGGGCCCGGCCCGGCCCACTTCCGCCCACCCCATGCCGAACGGGCCGACGGGAACACACCTCGCTCCCGTCGGACTGCGGCAACCACGCTCCATGGCCGTGGCCGGGCCGAGGGTTCGCGCAGGGCCCACGGACCTGGGGCCCAGGGGCCCGGGGAATCCGGCGCCGCTTCGGCCTGCTGACCCGCGGCCGACTCTCTGAAGCGCCCACGCTCCACAAGCTCGGAAAATCCCCGGAGCCCTCGCATAAGGATGACGTAAAGTCCCCGAGGGCCTGCGGTGACCTGCGGGCCTTTCTCACTGTGATGTTCTGGGGGTATCTCGTCATGTTTCTGAAGCCCGCCGACGTCGGCCTGCCGGTCAAGCCGGCGCCGCCGCGCCCCGAGCTGCGCTCGCCCAACACCCTCTCGTACGTCGCGACCGCGTTCCTCGGAGTCGTCGTCCTGGCAGACGTGGCTTCCCTCGGTTCCACCCTCGCCGTATACCAGCTGACCGCACCGGACCGGGAGTGGGATCCCGACGCCGAGCAGCGGCTCGAGACGGTCGATCACCTCCAGACCGTCTCCTTCAACTTCTACGCGCTGGTGTTCTTCTGCTCCGTTGTGGCCTTCCTCCTGTGGTTCCGACGGGTACGCCTGAACGCCGAGTGCTTCGGCCAGGAGGGTCTGGAGAGGAGCCGAGGGTGGGCACTCGGAGTGTGGTTCGTCCCGATCGCCAACCTGTGGATGCCGTACGGGGTCGCCACGGACATCTGGCGGGCCAGCACCCTCCGGCCGAGGAACGGGACGGAATCCCCGGCAGGCCCGGCATACCCGTACCTGGGCATCGGCGTCTGGTGGGTCTTGTGGGTGGGAACGTGCCTGATGGGTCGCTTCGTGGGCCAGATGGCTTGGGACACGGACGACCTGGACACCTACCGCACCATTCTCCTCACGTCCGCCGGCTCCGATCTGCTCGACATCGCCGCGGCCGTCGCCGCTGCCGTGTTCGTCCGCCGGCTCACCGCGCTCCAGCGCCGCGCAGCCGCCGCCCTGGAGAACACAACGACGCAACCGGCAAGTGCCTGACTCCGCAAGAGAATCAGAGCGGCGCCAACGGTGCTGTGCTCACCCTGTGGACCTGTGACTACTCGTACGGGTCTCCTCAGGACCACCATCATTCCGCCGAAGCGCTCCCGGGACTGGCGCAGGAGTTCGTAGGTAAGGTTCGGTGGAGACGGCCTCGGTGGCGGCGATGCACCGGGAGGGGCCGATCTGAAGGGGGCGGATAGATGAGGCGGGTATCAGCCTCGGTATGTCTGTGACGAGGAGCGAAGAACGTGAGCCGCAGCGCAGATCGGGAAGAGTGCGGGGGCGATCCGAGTACGTGGACACTCGGCAGGTTGCAGACGTTCATCCGGAATGCCCATGGTCGGGAGCTTGAGATCGCACGCGTCGTGGCGCAGGGCCATGCCTATGACTCAGCTGACCCACAAGAAGTCCGACGCCAGTGGGCGAAGCTGTCGTTGCTCGCGAATCGGCTCATGCACACCGACGACGATGGACACCTGGAGCGGGTGGCCCAGCAGGACTTCATGTTCCGGATGTGGGTGATCGACCGGCTGGGCCCGGACGACACGAACCCCGACTGGAGCCTCGACGCGCTGGCGGCCGACACGCTTGGCGCACTGACGATCACGCCCGCCCAGGCTGCCTCTCTCGCCGGCAGATGGCGCGACCTGGCCATCGAGCAGATCCGCCTGCTTCGCCGGCACAAGAACCTGACGGCCCATCTGGAGACCCTGCTCGGCCACCTGACGCCTGGACGCAACCGCGATCAGCTCTCGGCCTGGACCTCTGCCCGCCGAATGCTGCCCTGACCTGCGTCGACCTCTGCGGGTTCCTCGGCACCGACCCGGCCGTCCGCCCCTGCCTCCGGAAGAGCCGTGTCCATCTGCAGGTCGATGCCCCCGGCCCCACGCAGGGGCAGCTCGAAGAAGTCGTCTTGTCTCTCTTGTCGAAGCGCGTTCCCCGATTCGCGACACCCTCGCCCCCCCCCAGCGAGCGTGCCGTGGCTTCAGTGCTTCGGGCCGTCCGGGGAGGCATCGGTGGTCGCCTCCTGCCGGCCGGCGGGGTCGGCCGCGGTGGACGCGACCCCGCCGGTGGGCGGTCCGCTGCGGTAGAGGATCACGGTGATCAGCAGGCCGGCGGCGAAGAACGCGACCGACCACCAGTAGGCGGTGTCGTATCCGTGCAGCTGGGCCTGGGCCACGGTGGACTCGTTCGGCTGTTTCCCGTGGAGGTAGGTGGTGGTGGCGCTGGTGGCCAGGGTGTTGAGGACGGAGGTGCCGATCGAGCCGCCGATCTGCTGGCTGGTGTTCACCATCGCTGAGGCCACGCCCGCCTCCGTGCTGCGCACTCCCGCGGTGGCGACGGCGATCGCGGGGGCCATGACCAGTCCGAGGCCGACGCCGCTGACCAGGAGCGGCGGCAGGACGTGCGCGGCGTAGGTGCTGGTCAGGTCGAGGGCGGTCAGCCAGGCCATCGCGGCCGCCGCGAGCCCCATGCCGAGCGGCACGATCGGGCGGGGTCCGAAGCGCGGGACGAGGATGTTCTGGGCGGTCATCGAGGTGGCCACCATCATCGCGACCATCGGCAGGAACGCCAGGCCCGTCTTCACCGGGGAGTAGCCCAGGGACTGCTGCAGGTAGTAGGTGAGGAACAGGAACACGCCGAACATGCCGGCGCCGGCGATCAGCACCGCCAGGTAGGAGGCTCCGCGGTTGCGGTCCCTGACCACGCGCGGCGGCAGCAGCGGGTGCGGCGTGCGGGTCTGCCACCAGGCGAAGACGGCCAGGAGGACGACGCCGCCCAGAAGACATCCCCACGTCGCCGGCGCGGCCCAGCCGTGCTGTTCGGCGTTGGAGAAGCCGTAGACGATTCCGAACAGGCCGGCGCACACCAGCAACGTCCCGGGCACGTCCAGCTTGGGCCGCTGCGCCGGGGCGCCCGCGTCGAGGACCCGGCTTCCCGCGGTGAAGGCGATCGCGGCGAAGAACAGGTTGACGTACAGGCACCAGCGCCAGTCGAGGTACTCGGTGAGGAGGCCGCCGAGGAGGAGGCCGACCGCGCCGCCCGCGCCGGCCACCGCGCCGTAGATCCCGAACGCTTTCGCCCGCTCGGCCGGCCGGGTGAACGTCGTGGTGAGCAGGGACAGGGCGGAGGGCGCGAGGAGCGCCCCGCACGCGCCTTGGAGGGCGCGGGCGCCGACCAGCATGGGGAAGCCGACGGAAGCGCCGCCGAGAGCCGAGGCGGCGGCGAAGCCGACGAGGCCGATGAGGAAGGTGCGCTTGCGGCCGACCAGGTCCGAGATGCGGCCGCCGAGCAGCAGCAGCGAGCCGAAGGCCAGGGAGTAGGCGGTGACGACCCACTGGCGGTTGCCGTCGGTGAAACCGAGGTCCTCCTGGGCGGAGGGCAGGGCGATGTTCACGATCGTCGCGTCCAGGACGACCATCAGCTGGGCGAGCGCGACGATACCGAGTACCGCCCACCGCCGACGTTCCGCGTCGTGTCCGGCCGGGCTCTCCTCGGCCGAGGTCCGCGCACCGGGCATCGTGTCACCTGCCTTCCTCGAATCCGCCCCACGGGTCGGGGACGGCGCGGGGCCGGTCTGCCGCCCGCTGCTGTCGATCACAAACCCCCCGGGCGTGATGCGCCACCGCACCCGCGCACCGAGGGGGAGCGTGAGGCCGGGAGGCCGGGAGGCCGGGAGGTCACCGCCTTCCGCCCCCCGGCGGGTCGAGGGTCGGCCACTGGCGGCAGGCCCTGGCCACCGCGACCCACGCCCTGAACCTCGACTACCGCCCCGACACCACCGACATCCCGCACGGCCTGCTGCTCATCTTCAAGGGCGAGGCGCTGCTCGGGCTCGGGAGCACGGCCGAAGGCATCGCCCCACTCGACTCCGCGGCACGCGAAGCGGAGTCCGCCGGCTACCACGACGGCGCGATACGGGCGCTCACCGCGCTGCTGGGTTCATCGCCGGACCCGCACCAGCGGGCTCGGTACGACACCGCGCTCACACGGCTCACCACATGCGCCTGAACCACGACCCCGGGGGTGTCGACGAAGCCCTTGACCCGAGATCCGCCCGTCGCGTCGGGGGCATCGAGCACCCCGATCCCGCCCGTGGGAAAGCCCTCGTCGCTCGCCCGGAACACGAGCTTCGTCCGGGCATTCCTGCCGGTCGGGCGGGCCGCCGCGGTGGCACCTGCAGCCCTGTCTGTGGCGCGCCCGGCCTTTGGGGTGTCGTCGCCGGCGGGCCAGGATGAGCATCGCCATTTCACCGGGGTGGCGTCGGGGACTGCCCGGGGCCACCGGCCGTCGCGATCCGGTGGCCTGGTCCCGGAGGGGTGAACGGTCCGGGTGGGGGGTAGCGGGCATGGCCCTGCTCCCGCTCGCCGGCGCCGGGGGGCCGGGCAGGGTTCGAACGAACCCCACCACAGTGCATCAATCCAGGCTCGACGCGATCTTGCGCTGATCGTGTGGGCGATCTTCATCGAGGGGGAGTAGTTCAAGGCATGTCCGAACACATATCGCCGAGAACATCGGCAGGACGTGGCTGGTTGACCGGCCGTTGTACGAAGACGGCTGCTCTCGCAACGGCTGCGCTGCTGACCGTCGAGGCCGCGGTCCTGCTCGGAGTGGTGGACCAGGCCGTCGCTCTGCCGTCGCAGCCCGCTCTGGTCAACGACCGGCCGGCTCGGTCCGAGGCCGCCGACGTGCGTGCGGCGACGCTGGCCGCCCGTCTGTCGGGTAGGCGTGTGGAGGCGCTGTCGGAGCGGACGGAGTCCACGACGACCTGGGCGAATCCGGACGGCACGCTCACGACGGACTCCGCGTCGGGGCCACTGCGTTTCCGCGACAAGGCCTCGGGCGCCTGGCGGGACATCGACATCACCCTGGTCAAGGGACGCGACGGGTCCGTCGCCGCGAAGAGCCATCCCCTCGGGCTCAAACTCGGTGGTGCCACTCCACCCGAGCTCGCGGCCCGCGTGATGGCCTCGGGAGAGGCCGGAGAGGCCAGGACCGCGCCCGTTCCACTGGTGGCGCTGGACGCCGGGGCGGGCCGCTCGCTGGGCCTTTCGTGGCGTGGTGTCCTGCCGAAGCCGGCGATTTCGGGGACGATCGCCCGGTACACGAACGTGCTCACCGCAACCGACCTCCTCATCGAGACGACACGGACCGGCTTCGAGCAGTTCCTGGAGCTCAAGGACCGCAGTGCGGTGGACGCGAACGGTTCCGTCACGCTGACTCTCGACGCCAAGGGCGTCAAGGCCAGGCACAACGCGGACCGATCGGTGACCTTCCTGGACACCAAGTCGGGCAAGCAGGTCGGCGTGTTGCCGGCGCCGGTGATGTGGGACGCGACCTTCGACAAGAAGTCCGGGGTTCACACCCGACGCGCGAACGTCGGTATCAAGGTGACGCAGATCGGCGACGCGATCGACCTGACGCTCACTCCGGACGCGGCGTTCCTGGCCGATCCGAAGACGAAGTTCCCGGTGACGGTCGACCCGTCGGTGAACATCGGGGCAAGCTTCGACACGTTCGTCCAGCAGGGCTACACGACGGACCAGTCCTCTTCGACCGAACTCCGGCTCGGCCATGACGGAGGCAGCCAGCTCGCCCGGTCGTTCCTGCACTTCCCCATGGGCTCGATCAGTGGCAAGACGATCCTCAGCGCGAACCTGAAGCTTTGGAACTACCACGGGCTGTCCTGCACGCCCAGCGGCTGGGAGGTCTGGGACACCCCGCACGCCTCGACGGCCACCCGTTGGACCAACCAGCCCGGATTCACCGACAAGTGGGCGTCCACCACCGCGACGAAGGGCTATTCGTCCGCGTGCGCGGACGGCTGGGTCTCCCAGGACATCAAGAACCTCGCCGTCGCATGGGCCGCCAACGGCAACGCGGTGAACGCCATGGGCATCAGGGCCACCAACGAGTCCGACCCGAACTCGTGGAAGAAGTTCAACTCCGGCAACGCGGCAACCAACACGCCCTACGTTTCCGTGACGTACAACACGAAGCCCGGCGTTGCCACGGCGGTGGCACCGGCGAACGGGTCGGCGACCGCGGACACCACCCTCACCCTGCAGGGCAAGGCGTCGGACGCCGACGGGAACACCGTCAGGCTGCGCTTCGAGGTCTGGAACCAGGCGGGTACCACCAAGGTGGCAGGCGGTGACTCGTCCTTCATCGGCCCCGGCGCCACCGGCTCCTGGACCTCCACCGCCCTCGCCCCCGGCACGTACAAGTGGCGGATGTCCGCCTACGACGGGACCGACTGGACCGGCATCTGGAGTGCGTGGAGCACGCTGACCGTCGACACCTCGACGCCTGCCGCGCCGTCCGTGTCCTCCACCGTGTTCCCCGCCGACGGGCTGTGGCACGGAGGCCCCGGCCAGGCAGGGACATTCGCCGTGGTCGACAGCTCGGGCAAGGCCGTGGCCGCCGAGTACTCCCTGGACGGCGGCGCGCAGGAGTCCGTCGCGCTCGCGGCCGGCAAGGGAACGGTCACGCTCACGCCGTCCACGCGGGGTGTCCACGTTCTCTCCGTACGTGTCAGGAACGCGGCCGGAACATGGTCGGAATCTGCGGATCACACCTTCTACGTGGGTTCCCTCACCGGGAACCTCGACACCTCCTTCATCGCCGAGCTGGCCGAGACGCACTTCTCTCGGATCCTGCACCCTGAGGAGGATCCCGAATACGTGGAACCCCCGGCTGGCGAGGAATATCCCGAAGTCGACGACGCTCCGGCAGGTTACGTGGAGGAAGTCGACCCTGAGGTCGTGGAGACGGAGGAGTCCGCCCTCAATACTCCCGTGGTGGAGCTTCCCGGAAATGCCGACGCGACGATCGTCGGAACCGGTATCAACGGTGATTCCCAGACCGTGATCGACATGCCGGCGGGGAATCCGGCTCCGGCACAGCTGAGCGACGCGGGCCTCGTGGTCTACCCCAACACTCAGACCGACGCGGACACGCTCGCGATCCGCACCTCGGTGAGCTCCGTCGAGACGTTCCACCTTCTGCGCAGTGCCAACGCTCCGACCAGCTACTCCTACAAGCTGCAGCTCGGCTCGGGGCAGAGCGCCGTCGAAACGGGAGACAACGGCGTCCTCGTGATCGGCACCGCGGGTGACGTCACGTCCATCACCGCACCTGTCGCGCGGGATGCGAAGGGCCAGGCCGTTCCGGTCACTCTCCGCCTGGTCGGCGACGAGGTCACGGTGGCGCTGAACCCCGCTCCCGGACAGGTGCTCTCGTACCCGGTCCTCCTGGACCCCCACTACACCTCCGTGTTCATGACCCCTGCGGAGCTTCGCTTCTGCCTGTGGAACCCCATCGACTGCACCTGGGTGAAGAGTTCCGCCACTGTCGCCCGCGACCAGGCCATTTCCTGGTATCCGGACCGCAGCCTGTTCCAGGGAACCGGAGACGCCTTCCGCCACTGCTACTGGAACGCCCGCATGGAGCTGCGCCTGAGCACCGACGACACGTATGAGTTCGCTACGCGCCATGAGTCGGATTCGTCCGGCAAGGACAAGGACATGGACATGCGAAACAATTCGATCGGTCGCGGCATCGGCAGGAGCAAGACGAACCAGGCCAATGCCAACACGAAGGTTCGAGACGCTTGCCGGGCGGCCCAGAGGAACGGCGGGCTGTGGATCATCAAGTCCGGAAAACTCGTCAAGAGCAACCTCTAGGCCGTAGGCCGTCGCCACCCGTTTCCTAGGGTGGAGATCCTCTTTCGGTCGAGCAGAGAACCATCATTCGTCGAAGCGAACGATTTCGCCCCGGGCCGTGATCCTCACGACCCGGGGCGAGGTCAGTGGACGAGGCCCACGGCAGCCGTCCGAAGCGCCGGGAGCCCCTACCGGCGGCGAAGCGACCTGAGCGGACGGGCCTTCCGCGGGCCGACCGTCAGAGGCCGCTGGAGGGGGTGGGTGACGGCAGGCGCCTGCGGAGGGCGCCCTCGAAGTCTTCGGCACGCGCGAGCTGGACGCGGAGCTTGTCGACCTGTTCGGCGGCGGCCTGCTGGTAGGTGCGGACCCGGTCCAGCAGTGCCTCACGCTCGTCGGTGGGAAGCGCTTCGTCGGTGTCGAGCCGGTCGGTGGCTTCCAGCAGGTCGCGCATCTGGTCCAGGGTGAAGCCGAGGGGCTTCATGCGGCGGATCACCATGAGCCGGGCGACGTCGTTCTCGGTGTAGAGGCGGAAGCCGCCCTGGGAGCGGGCGGACGGAATGACGAGGCCGGTCTCCTCGTAGTGCCGGATGGTGCGCAGGGACAGTTCCGTGCGCGCGGCGACCTCGCCGATCTGCATGTGCTTGGCGTCCACGCCCGTGATCCTCCGTCCCCGCTGCTCGTCGGCGTCACGGCCCGGCTGGGCGCCGCCGATCTCTACTCTAACGTTAGGGTAGGGTCGATGCGGTGAGGGTGGCGTGCCGCTGCCCCGCTGTTCCCGTGTCGGGGCCGATGGTGCCCCCGGCGGAGATCCGATTCTTGCAGGAGTAACGCGTGCGCGAGCCCATGACGCCAGGCGCCGCCGCCTGCCCGCCGTGAGGCTTCGCCCCGGACGTGAGGTGGGACCGCGCCCTCGCGCAGGTGAGACCCGTCCGTCCTCGACTTCCGGCTCCGACTTCCACGGGGCCGCCCGCGGGGTGCCGGCCCGGCCCCTCCGCGTCCTCCCGCACGCCTCAGCCTGCCGAGGGGTGTGCCCGAGCACGACAGGTTCCGTCTCCTTTGTCTTCCGCTGCCCCTGCTGTGTCCCCGGCCGCGCGCCTGCGCGGACCGAAGCCCGACTGGCTCTCCGACCCGAAGGTCTGGCGCACCGAAGTCCTCGCGGGACTGGTCGTCGCGCTCGCGCTGATCCCGGAGGCGATCTCCTTCTCGATCATCGCGGGCGTCGAACCGGCGATCGGCCTGTTCGCCTCGTTCACGATGGCCGTGGTCATCTCGGTCGTCGGCGGTCGCCGGGCGATGATCTCCGCAGCCACCGGCGCCGTCGCCCTGGTCATCGCCCCGCTCAACCGGGAGCACGGCTTCGACCATCTGGTCGCCGCGGTCATCCTCGCCGGCGTCTTCCAGGTGGTCCTGGGCGCGGTCGGGGTCGCGAAGCTGATGCGGTTCATCCCCCGCTCGGTCATGGTCGGCTTCGTCAACTCCCTCGCCATCCTGATCTTCATGACGCAGGTCCCGGAGATGACCGACGTGCCGTGGCCGGTGTACCCGTTGATCGCTCTCGGCCTGCTGCTGATGGTCTTCTTCCCGAAGGTCACCACGGTGATCCCGGCGCCGCTCGTCTCGATCGTCATCCTCACGGTCGTCACCATCGGCGCGGCCGTCTCCGTGCCGACCGTGGGCGACAAGGGCGCCCTGCCCTCGTCCCTTCCCGCTCCGGGCCTGCCCGACGTGCCGTTCACCCTCGACACCCTGACCACGATCGCCCCGTACGCCTTCGCCATGGCGCTCGTCGGCCTGATGGAATCGCTGATGACCGCCAAGCTCGTCGACGACATCACCGACACCCACTCCGACAAGACCCGCGAGTCGTTCGGCCAGGGCATCGCGAACATCGTCACCGGCTTCTTCGGCGGCATGGGCGGCTGCGCGATGATCGGCCAGACGATGATCAACGTGAAGGTGTCCGGCGCCCGGACCCGACTCTCGACCTTCCTGGCGGGGGCGTTCCTGATGGTCCTCTGCATCGTCTTCGGCCCCGTCGTCTCCGACATCCCCATGGCCGCACTCGTCGCGGTCATGATCATGGTTTCCTTCGCGACCTTCGACTGGCACTCCATCGCACCGAAGACGTTGAAGCGGATGCCCGCCGGGGAGATCGGCGTCATGTCGATCACCGTCGCCTGTGTGATCGCCACCCACAACCTCGCCATCGGCGTGGTGGCGGGCTCCGTCACCGCCATGGTCATCTTCGCCAAGCGCGTCGCCCACCTCGCCGAAGTCACCGCCGTCCTCGATCCCGATGGCACCACCGTCGTGTACCGGGTCACCGGAGAGCTGTTCTTCGCCTCCTCCAACGACCTCGTCGGCCGGTTCCGCTACGGCACCGACCCGGACAAGGTGATCATCGACCTCAGCGGGGCCCACATCTGGGACGCCTCCTCCGTAGCCGCCCTGGATGCCGTCGAGACCAAGTACGCCCAGCGCGGCAAGACCGTCGAGATCACCGGCCTGAACACCCCCAGCGCCCACCTGCACGACAAGCTCAGCGGCGAACTCACCGCCGACCACTGACCCCCACCACACGCACCGGCTTCTCCTCGGCGCAGACGGCCCACCGGCCCCGCGGGGTCCGCGAGGTGACGTCCTCGGCCGTGACTCCGGCGGCGGACGGGACGACTGTGGCGGCGTCCCGTCCCGGTCGGCGACCTCCGATGTCGTCGCCCTGTCCCCGGAGTTGCGGACCGACCAGGTCAGAATGGCACGACACCCAACACCCGCCCACGCCGGTTCAGAGGAAACCTTGAAGATCCGCCACGGGGGCGGTGGCCCGACACCGGGGCCGGGTGCTGTCACACGAGTGGCTGGTCCGATGCGGTGAGGCAGGCGCGCAGGGTCCGGGGGGTCAGACCGTAGCGGCGCTTGAAGACGGGGTTGCGGCGCCCGAGTTCGACCCACTGTCGTCCGGAGGCGAACGCCCCCCGCATGAAGTGGTGGAAGGCGACGTAGAAGCCGCTGAAGTCCGGGCGGTCGGCGTACCCGCACGCCCAGTAGTGGTAGCGGGTGTCGTCGGTGAGGACGAGTGAGGCGGCGACGAGCCGGTCACCGATGCGCAGTTCGATGGTGTGGGCGGTGTCGCCGAGGGCGAGGACGAAGTCCTGGAAGAGGCCCGGGCGGTAGTAGTCGGAGTTGCCGTACTTGGCGGCGGTGGCGCGGGCCAGCGCGACGAACCCGTCCAGGTCGGCGTTCTGGATGCGTCGGGTGGTGGCGGTGACCCCGGCCCGTTCGGCGGCGCGCAGTTCGCGGTGCAGGTTCTGGCGGGCCTTTGCCGGCAGGGCGGCCAGGTACGCCTCGTAGTCGGTGTGGGAGGTCAGGTCCAGGCCCCATCCGGTGTCGATGTCCGTGCCGCGCAGGCCGTGGGCTTCCAGCACTGCGGCCTGGCCGGTGGCGGCGTCGATGTTGGCCAGGCCGTGGAGCCCGGCTCCCCAGTCGCGGGCGGTGCGGTGCAGGGCGGTGAGGAGCTCGTGGGCGGCGGGGGTGTTGCCGGGGCGCACGGGCAGGACGGAGTCGTAGCAGTGCCAGACGTGGCTCAGGAGCACCGGCCGGTCCGCCGCGTGCGGGAAGTGGTCGGCGAGGACGCGCATCGGGTCGACGTGCTGCTGGAGGTGGGCGGGCAGGGCCGCCTGGAGGGTGCCTTCTGCGTCGCGGAGCAGGATGTAGGCGGTGCGGAGCACCGGATGCAGGGGGTGCTGTTCGAAGGCGCGCAGGAAGGGGCGTCGGTAGAAGACGGGTGCTCGGGCTGCCGTCATCAGCTCGTCCCATTCGGGACCGACGTCATCGATGCCGGAGTACACCCGGACGTGGAACCCGCGGGCGGGCCGTGCGGGGGGCGCGGGGCTCGGGGCCGTCATTCCGGTTCCCCCCAGTGGACGACGACCTTGCCCGCGGTGCCGTCGGCCGCCCTGGCGAAGGCCTTCTCCCATTCGTCGGCCGGGTAGCGGTGGGTGACGGTGAAGGAGGGGTCGAAGCCCTCCTCCAGCAGACGGGCCATGCTGTGCCAGGTGTCGAAGACGCGGCGGCCGCTGATGCCCTGGACGGTCAGCATGCGCAGGGCGATGGCCGCCCAGTCGGTGGGGACGGTGTCCTCGGGGAGGCCGAGCACGGCGAGGCGCCCGCCGTGGGTGAGGGTGGTGAGCTGGTCGGCCAGAGCATGGCGGCTGCCGGACATCTCGAAGCCGATGTCGAACCCGTCCGCGAGGCCCAGGCGGGCAGCGGCCTCCGGCACGGCGCCGGGCCGGGCCTCGACCGTGTGGACGCCCGAGGCGCGGATCAGGTCCAAGCGGGCCGGACTGGTGTCGGTGACGGCGACGAGCCGGGCTCCTCGGTGGACGGCGACCGCCGCCGCCATGGCCCCGATCGGACCCGCCCCGGTGACCAGGACCGTACGGTCGCGCAGGTCGAAGGTGTCGGCGACGTGCACGGCGTTGCCGAAGGGGTCGAAGACGGCCGCCACGTCGAGGGGGACGCCCGGACCGTGAACCCACACGTTGGCGGCGGGCAGGACCAGTTGGTCCGCGAACACCCCGTCCCGGTGGACGCCCAACCCCTGGGCGTCCCGGCACAGGTGCCGCTCGTCGGCCCGGCAACGCGCGCAGCGGCCGCAGGTGAGGTGGCCTTCGCCGCCGACGAGCATCCCGGCCCGCAGGGTTCCCACTCCGGCGCCGACCGCCGTGATCTGCCCGACGAACTCGTGGCCGATGATCCGTGGCGGGACGAGGGTGCGCCGCGCCCAACGGTCCCACCGCATCAGGTGGAGGTCGGTGCCGCAGATACCGGTGCGCAGCACCCGGATCAGGACCTCGTGCCGTCCCGGTCGCGGCGGCGGCACGTCGACGAGTTCCAGTCCGGGCGCGGCCGATGTCTTGGCGAGGGCTCTCATGCGGGCCGTCCTTCGGGGCCGCTCCGGGCGGCGGGGCGGTGGGCCAGGGCGGGCAGGGGGACGCCGATGCGCCGGTCGTTCATGTCCCTCAGCCAGCCGTCGGTGTCCAGCAGCCACCACTCACGGACGGTGAGCAGGTAGAAGCGGCGCGGCCCGTCCCCGCGGAACTCCTCCAGGGGAAGCCGCCACCGGGCCCGTACCGCTTCGTCGGGAAAGTTCCGCTCGTAGTACCACCGGCTCAGCTCCTCCAGCTCGCCGGGACCGACCGCCTGCGCGGTGGCCGTGAACTGGGCACCGTCCAGGGTCAGCGGGCTGTCGAGGCCGGTCAGGAAGAGCGAGCCGCTGACGGCGGCGCGGGCTTCGATGTTGCGGGAGTGACGCGCTTGCCGCAGGGAGTACCAGAGCAGCCGGAGCGGGTCGCGCAGGGGGACGTAGTTCACGGTCGACGCCCAGGGGCCGTCGGCTCCCTCGGTGGCCAAGGTCACGAACCGGGCGTTCTCGACGAGGAACTCGCTCCGCTCGACCAGGCGGGTCACGGGGGGCGTGGGCGTCACCGGGACACCTCCTTGACGGTGTCGATGATCGCGGCGTGCGGGACGTCGAGGTACGGGCGGAAGAAGGGGCGGTGCGCGGCCGCCCGCTCCGAGAGCCGGTGTGCGCGCCACCGGGTGCCGGCGAACCCGGCCTCGGCCAAAGCCCCCTCCAGGGTGACTGCGGTCCAGAAGCGGGCGGTGACCCGGGCTTCGTGGGTGCCGAAACGGAGGTCGAGGCCGACGGGGGAGGCGTCCCGGCGGGGTTCCTCCTCGTGGAGCCGGAAACCGTACGGGGCGTAGTAGTCGGCGTCCGGGTGGAAGGAGGGGTGGATCGGTAGGGTCAGGAACCGCCCGCCGGGCCGGAGCGCGGTCGCCGCCCGGCGGCACAGGCGGACGAGTTCGTCGAAGTCGGTGGCGTACGGCAGCACGTACACCGCCAGGACCAGGTCGAAGGTGCCCGCCAGGTCGTCGGGCAGAGCGCCGGAGTGGTAGGTGATGCCGAGCCGTTCCCTCTCCTCGCGCTCGACCGCGTGGGCGATCATCCCCGCCGACTCGTCGATCCCGGTGACCCGGGCCCCGCGTTCGGCGAGCCGTCTGCTGTAGACGCCGCTGCCGCACCCGAGGTCCAGGACGCGAAGGCCCGGGGCCGGTTCTGCCAGGGCGAGGACGCTCGGGAACTCCAGGTGTTCTCGGAACGGTAGCTCGGAGAACTCCTCGTACATCGCCGCCAAGGCGTCGAACTGGCTGCGCACCATGGCACCTCCTCCTGTGGGAACGGTCCGCCCGGCCCTGCGGACGGCCGGGCCCGGTCCTGCCCCCTGGGGTCCGGCGGGCAGGAGGGGACGCCGTCCGTCGCACCGGCGGGGCGGCCGTGCTCGTCCCACCAAGCTCGCAGTGTCCGGAAGCGACCCGCCAGAGCCGCCTCCCTCGCGCACGAGGCGATCACCCGCGAAGAGGTTGCGCCGCTTCTCCGACCTGCGCCGATGAAGCGAAACGTGCGCCGCCCCCACGCGTCGCGCGCGACGACTGACACGACGACCCCGACCGGACCACCCCGCGCCCCTTCTCCTCCTTCCACTCCCTCCTCGACGGCGCCCGGCCCCCACACCTCGCGTGCCTGTGTGCTGCGGGAGGATGCCGGGGGAGGGTTCATCGACGGCGTGCGGGACACGATCGTGGCCGCCCTGTCGTAGGCGGTCCGATACGACGGAGGGGCCAGTCACTTTCGGTGACTGGCCCCTCCGTCGTATCGGGGGTCAGATGCGGCTGAGGAAGGCCGCGACGGGCGGCACTCACGTCGATCGGGTCCGCAGGTCCCGGCCGGCTCCATGCCCGCACCGTCTCCGTCTGTGACCCCGCCCGCTGCCGCAGGAGTCGGTGCGGGTCGTACGGGTGATCAGCGGCGGAAGGCGTCCTTGGCCTTCTCCTTGGTGTGACGGGTGTCGCCCTTGATCTGCTCGGCGCGGCCTTCTGCGGTCATCCGCTCGTTGTCGGTCATCCTGCCGACGGCTTCCTTCGTCTTGCCCTTGGCCTTCTCCGCTTTGGCCTTGGCCTTCTCGGTACCCGACATGACGGGACCTCCTCCTCGTGTGCGATCGGATCGCTCCTGCCCACGCGCCTGCTCACATCGGCCGGGGACAAACGGACGCCCGTGCCCGTACCCGTCGGCGGATCGCTCGATCGCGAGCGGTGACGCCAAGCGCGCCCCGCCCACGATCGGGCCCGGACGCCGAGAGCTCTTACGGTGACAGGTGGTACACGGCGAAGGCGCGGCCGATGACCGGCATGGCCACGTTGCGCACCCGCACCCCACCGGCCGTCATTCCGTGCTCGGTTCCGAGGTGGGCGTGCCCGTGGACCGCCAAGTCCGCCCCGGCTCCGTCGATGGCCTCGGCCAGGAGGTAGCTTCCCAGAAAGGGATGGATCTCCGGTGGCTCTCCCGCCAGCGTGTCCGGCACGGGCGAGAAGTGGGTGAGCGCCACACGCACAGCGCTGCCCGCGGCACGCAGTTCGCGGAGGGCCTGCCCGAGCCCTTCCGCGCACCTGCGGGTGTACCGGATGAACGCCTTCATCTCCGGCTCCCCGAACTCCGTCGCACTACGCCCCGCGAACCCACCGCCGAAACCCTTCGTCCCGGCCACGCCCACCGTGACCCCGCGGACGTCGAGCATCACCCCGTCGCCCTCCAGTACGTGCACACCCCCCGCCGTCAGTTCGGTGGTGACCACGTCCGCCAGATCGCTCTGATAGTCGTGGTTGCCCAGCACGGCGACGACCGGGACGGCGAGCCCGGTGACCTCGGCGGCCACCACCCGTGCCTCCTCCCTGGTGCCGTGACGGGTGACGTCGCCGGCCAACAACAGCATGTCCGCGCAGCCCTCCAGGGTCTCGAAGGCGGGACGCAGGGTTCCCGCACCATCGGGACCGAGATGGATGTCGCCCACCGCGGCGATCCGGATCACGACAGCACCTCCGCCCCGTCGGGAGGGCCGAGGGGGCTCACCGTCAGGTCCTCGTGCCAGGGCACACCGGCGAGTTCCTCCCCGGCGAGGCGCAGCACGGCGGCCCGGGACGCCGGGCCCGTGACACAGCCCCAGACCATCACACAGGCACCACGGGCTTCGACGCGTACGCCCAGTTCCGCGACGTCCTCCCGGGCCAGTCGGTCCCGCAGGTGCTCCACCCGGTAGTCCAGGTTCTCGCCTGAGGTCATGAGGTCACCTTCCCCCGGTCGATCACGTGCAGCCTGTCGAGCAGGTGGAGGAAGGAATCGGGAAGGGGGTCGGCCCGATGCTCCTCGTCCAGCCGCGCCCAGTCGATCTGCTCGCGCAGCATCCGGGCCATCGGCAGCAGGTCGCCGAAGTCGCAGTAGTGTTCCGACAGTGCGGCAAGTCTGCTGTCCATCAGGTCGGTGGGGGACAGGACCGGCATCCACACGGAGTCCACCGACTTCACGCTCGCCCGCCGCAGCAATTCGCCGCCGACGGGTCGCCGTGCGAGTTCGAAGATCAGGTCGATCTCCTCCCCGCCTGTCGTGCCCTTGATCAGCCAGTCCTCCGGGGCCCGACGCATGGAAATGCCACCGTCCTCCAAGGCCTGGATCGCCGCGTCGGCGTCCTCACGCCGCAGACAGAAGTCCGTATCGTGTTGGAAGCGGGCCGGGACCCCGTGCGCGAACGCGGCCACGCTCCCGGCGAGCGCGAACGGCCGCCCCGACTGCTTCAGCAGGGACGCCACCCGTTTGGTGACCTCCAGGATGGCCTGAGTGTGGTCACGGGGGAGGCTGCCGTCGCTCATCGCGGGCGGGTCCAAACCATCAGGCACGGGAATCCCACCCCCCACGCCGCCGGGATGATTCTTCACGGAGGACCCCGCTCAGTCGGTCCGGCCCACCGGGCCGGAGAACCCCGCTCTGACGGCAGGCTCCTAACCCGTTCCGCGCCGCCGAAACCCGTCGCTCGTTGCCGATGGCGCGGCCGATTACACCGGCTCATGGGCGCCGAGGACTCCGCGATGGAGCTCTTCGAGGACCTCCACACCCTCGCCCCCTGCTCGAACGACTCGACGAGCGGGAGAAGCGCATCCTCCAGATGCGCTTCGTCGAGGAAGTCACCCAGGCCGAGATCGGCAAGCGCCTGAGCATCTCCCAGATGCAAGTCTCCCGGATCCTCGCCCGGATCCTCGGCACACTCCGCAAGGGCCTCATCGCGGCCTGACCTCGATCCGGGGCCGCGCTCCCGCATCTGTCGTGGGGGTGAGGGTGAGGGCGTGGAGGTCGCCCCGGATGTCGGTCAGGAGTCGGGAGGCGTCGGTGAGCAGGGTGCCCTGGAGGGTGGGGGCGGCGGGTGCGGCCTCGGGCAGCATCAGTGGTTCGAGTCCGGTGACGCGGTCGGCCGTCCGGTCCAGGAGCTCCCGCAGACGTTAAGAGGGCCACGACGGCGACCCGGACCCCTTGGGTACCGAGGTGGTGGAGCCGTCCGACCGCCGGCGCGAGGAGGACCAGCGCGGCGAAGGACCACCAGTGGATCCCCGCCACCGCCACCGCCGCTGGCGCCGCGGCGAGGGAGGCTCCCGCCGCCATCTCGGCCGCGTACTGGGCGCAGTCGCGGACCGACCGGTACACGGTCCTGCGGAGCGCGATGAGCGCGGTGAACGTGTGAAGGTCGCCACGGCCAGGGGGAGGAAGTGGCGGGCCGGTACCCACGCGACGAATGCCGCCATCACGGACTTCGCCCCCAGCAGCAGCTCGGCGCGTTCGGGTCCCGGTTCGCGGACACCCCGCGCGGCGTGCGCGGCGGCCGTCGAGATCCGGGCCCTCGTTCGGGCCGGTATGTCCTGCCCCTTCATGTGTTCCCCTCCCGCACCGTGCTTGCCTCCGTTCCCGATGGAGTCTCCCCGCTTCGATGACGATGTTCTCGGACCCCCGGCCAGGCAGCCCCGCTCGCTCGACGTGTCGACGTCGGGCCGCGTCGGCTGCCGTCCGGACTCCATGTGCGGCCCTGCGTCAGTGGAGGGCGGGCAGTAGCCGGTCGTGGGCGGCGGTGAAGAAGGCGTCCTGGTCGGGGCCGATCTGGCCGATGTAGATCTCGTCGAAGCCGGCGTCCACGTATCCGCGTACGGCGGTCAGGTGTTCTTCGAGGTCGTCGCCGCACGGCACGTTCCGCGAGACCTGTTCGCGGGTGACGAGCTGGCCGGCCTGCTCGAAGTGGGCGGGTGTGGGCAGGATCTGGGCCAGTTCACCGGGTAGGTGCTCGGTGGGCCACAGCCGGTGGGCGGTCTCGACGGCCTTCTCCCGGTCGTCGCCCCAACAGACCTTGAGACCGCCGATGACCGGCTTGCCCTCCCCGCCCGCGTCGCGGAAGCGTCCGATGGCGTCGTGGTCGGGTCCCATGGTGACGAAGCCGTCACCGATCCGGCCGGCGAGGTCGGCCGCCTTGGGGCCGAAACCTGAGACGTACACGGGCAGTTCGGTGGTGGGGGCGGTGTAGAGGCGTGCGTTGTCGACGGTGTAGTGCCGGCCGCGGTGGCTGACTTGTTTGCCGGTGAACAGCGCGCGCATCACCTCGATCGCCTCTTCGAGCATGTCGGCCCGGTCCTCGAAGGAGGGCCAGCGGTCGCCGAGGATGTGCTCGTTGAGGGCTTCACCGGTCCCCACGCCGAGGGTGAACCGGCCGCCCAGCAGCTGGTGCGAGGTGGCGGCGGCCTGGGCGGTCACGGCGGGGTGGAGCCGGACGGTGGGGCAGGTGACCAGCGTGGTGACCGGCAGGTCCACGGCCTGGGATAGGGCACCGATCATCGACCAGACGAACGGGCTGTTGCCTTGGGCGTCGTTCCACGGGTGGAAGTGATCGGAGATGGCGAGGCGGGTGAAGCCCGCATCGCGCGCCTTGGCGGCTTGGTCGAGGAGTTGGGCGGGCGTGAACTCCTCGCAGGACAGGAAATAGCCGAACGATGGCATGGCCTCGGGCCTCCAAGCGATGCGGGTGCGGGTGGGGTGCGGGTGCGGGCCCGGCACCAGGGCGGCGCACGTCCGCCCGCCCGCCGCTTAGGGCGGATGGCGGGCCGGCGCCCGGCTGCCCCGGTGCCGGGACGACGCCTGTGACTCTCAGGCCCCTTCCGGCTTCCCGCTCTTGTCCTTGCGTGCCGGGGGCTGGGCCTTCGGGCTGGGTGTGAGCGCGTCGTCGGCTTCCGCGTCCTGGGTGCCAGGGACGATCGCCTCTTCGGCCTCCTTGCGTGCTTCCTCGTCTCCCGCCTCACCCGGTGCCTGCGACGGGGTGGTGCGCGGGTGCTCGTTGTCGTGCTTCCTGGTCATGGGGTGCTCCGTTCTGACGACAGGGAAAGGGGTGCGGCCTTCGGCCGTCGCTCGACCAGGGCGCGGCCCCGGCCGGGCCGGGTGTCAGGCGGGCGGGTAGTTGTTGCGCTTGAGGCGGCGGGCGAGGTGGGCGGTGTTCGCGGCGAGGGTCCTGGTGGTCGTGGCGGTCTTCTCGGGGGTCTTGTCGAGGTCCTGGTAGTCGGTGCCCTGCATGGCTTCGCCGACCCAGTAGGTGACGGCGTTCGGCGCGAGGGAGAAGCCGACGTCGTTGAGGCCCTGGAAGAGGTCGGCGCTGACCTTGTGCGCGCCGTCCTCGTTGCCGACCACGCACACCGCGGCGACCTTGCCGTAGGTGAGCATGCGGTCTTGGTCGTCGCTTTCGCCGATCTCGGCGTCCAGGCGTTCCAGGACCCGTTGGGCGACGCTGGAGGGGTGCCCGAGCCAGATCGGGGTGGCGAGGATCAGGATGTCGGTGCCGAGGATGGTCTCCCGGATGTCGGGCCAGGCGTCCCCGTCGCCCATGTCGGTCTTGACTCCTGCTTTGACGTCGTGGTCCGCGATGCGGATCGTCTTGCCGGTGACGCCGTGCTCGGCGAGCGCGTCCAGGGTCTGGCGGGCCAGGAGCTCGGAGCTGGAGGCGGCGGGGGAGGGGGCCAGGGTGCACACGAGCGCGACGGCCCGCAGCGGAGTGGTCTCGGTGGCTTCCATGACCGTGCGACTACCCACACAATCCGATGCAACCCGGATCAATTCGCCATCGGTTTCCGATCCCGCACCGCGATGGCGCCTTCGGCCCGGGGCAGGTCGGAGTGCGCCTGGCCGGCATCGCCGTGGGGCCGAGGCAGCGGCACGGTGCCGCCGTGGCCGCCGTGCGAAGACAGCAGTCGTGAATCAGTGGCCGAGCGCGTTCTTGAGCTGCTGCTTGCTCATCGTGGAGCGGCCCTCGATGCCGCGCTTCTTCGCTTCCTGGTAGAGCTCGTCCTTGGTTCGCTCGGAGGAGGACGAGCCGGATTTCTGTCCGCCACGCTGCGAGGGGGACTTGCCCTGGGTGGAGCTACGGCTCGCCGTCTTGCTCTCTCCGGACCGGGCACGTTCCTTGTTGACGGTCCGCGCGGCCATTTCCTCGGCCCGGCTCTCCGACATTCCGCGCTGCTTCCCGGATTCCTTGATGTGCTCGTACTGCCGTTCCCGCTTCGGGCTGGAACCCCTGGGCATGACGACACCCCTTTTCCGATGGGACGTGATGGGCCGTGGTCACCGTGCGTCTACCCACGTGCCGACGGATACGCCGATTCTCGTCGCGTGGATCCGGGTGTCGGCTCTCAGGAGGGGGCGCAGGGTGTCGGTGGTGTCGGGTCATGGGTGAAGAGGGCGAGGAGGCCTGCGATGTCGTGTCCGGCCTCTGCGGGGTGGCGGAAGGTGGACCCTTCGGTGATGCGGTAGTGGTTGCGTCGTCCTTGGCGGACCCGGGTGAGGTATCCGTCGCGTTCGAGGTCGGCGACGATGGCCTGGACGGTGCGTTCGGTCAGCTCGCAGGTCTCGGCGACGTCCCGAAGACGCACCGCGGGGTCGCGGGCGAGGGCGAGCAGGACGCGGGCGTGGCTGGTCAGGAACGTCCAGGATCCGTGGGTGTGCCCGTCACCGTCCATGCCTTCATTTTGCACCTACCTTTGTATATACGTCCTGTTTTTCATGTTTATCTTGACGTACATCCACGGGGGACTGACGATGCTGCGTGGAAGGAAGAACGGCCCCGAGCACGTGGGGAGAGCAGCCGTGACCACCATCGTCCCCGCCCGCCGCCAACCCGCCCGCCACCGCGCCCGCCGCGGGTCGGCGTCCGGTCTCGACGTCGCCGTCGTCCCCGGACCCCGGCCCGGGACGGTCAGCGTCCTGGTCGGCGGCGAGATCACCCACGACAGTGCCCCGTTCCTGCTCCAGGACCTCTTGGCGGCGCTGGTGGCCCACCGCGCGGTCCTGCTGGTGGACCTGACCTGGGTGACCTTCTGCGACTGCGCCGGCCTCAACGCCCTCCTCACCGCCCGCAACGCGGCCCTGAGTGCGGGCCGCGCCCTGCACGTGACCGGGGCCTCCCGCCCCGTGAAGCGGCTCCTGGACCTCACCGAGACTCGGCCCCTGCTCCTGTGCTCGCGATCGGCCACGGCCCGGCGCGGTAGCGGGCCGCAGTAACACTCCGTGCCCTTGGTCCACGCTGTGAAGCCGGTATCCGTCCGTCGACCGGGGGAGTGAAGATCAGGGTTGCTGTGTCCCTTCGTCCGACGGACACTCCCCGGCATCCGGGCGCTGTTGGCGCGGGGGTCGGGGCGCCGGTGGCGTACGTGGCCGACGACTTCGGGCGCTGCCGCTCACATCGTGGGGGAGATCCTCGGCTTGGCGTTGGCCGGCAGGCCGACCTGGTCGAGCCGGTGGCCCCGGACGAGGATTCGACGAGGCCCGGCGGGCCGGCCGGTCGCGGGTGCCCGCCGCCGAACTGCCGCCGCCTGCCGCTTCGCTCAAGTGCCGCGGGTGCCGGTGCGCTCTCGTGTGGGCCCGCGTTCCACCGCGGACGCCAGGCGGGCGAGCATGTCGCGGTGTCGTAGCTGGAGCACGGCTTCGCACGTCTCCTCGCTCCGGAAGGCGGTGCCGGGGATACAGGCGGTGACATCAAAGCCCGAGCCGTCAACCCGAGCCCATCGACAGGGGCCGCCGAGCCCGGCAGTGCCTGCTTCCCGGGTCCGATGTCCACACCGCGCCTGCCCGGGATCCGCCGCCTCACCTGCTACCTCCCACCCTCAGGCCCTCCCCACTCAGGCAAGGGCGTCGCGGGCCCCTGCGCCTGGGCCGATCGTCATCACGGGCCCGGGACGAGAGGTGGCCGGGCCCCGACCCAGGGGGGAGGGGCGGGGCCCGGAGGGTACGGGTCCGGCGGCCGCGACTTGCGATCGCGCGATCCTCCGCGAAGCTCTCGGGCCGGAGCCTGACCACGCCGAATGAGGCGAGGCCCCGGGAGGGGCGGCGTCAGTGGGGGAGGTGTCGGCGGGTCGCGGTGAGGGCGTCGTGGACGTGGGCGTGGACGGGGAGTGCGGGCTGGTTGGCGTTGATCAGGTGTCGGATGGCGGGAACGGGGGTGGCGACAGCCAGGCGAGTGCCGGTGGCGTCGCAGTGGCGGGCCAAGCGCAGGATCACGGAGACGGCGGTGGTGGTGCTCGCCGTGGGGGTGAGTTCGAAGACCACGGCGGTGGGCCGGTGCTCGGTGATGAGGTCGTGGATGTCCTGGGTGAGTCCGGCGCGTCGGTCGGTGGCGACGGGTTCGTGGACGGTCACGACGAGGGTGTCGGCTGCGAGCTGGAGCCGGCTGGTGAATTCCACGGGCACTCCCATGGGTGAGGGGCGTCCGCGGGTCGGGCGCGGCGGCCCAACGGCTACGGGCCTCCCACGGTTACGGTCCCGGGACGGTTCGGGTTGACCGCGGCCAAGGAGGGCGGGCCCGGCCGCGTGGCGCTGTGGGCCGGTGGCGTGGCGGGTTGAAGAGGACGCGGAAATGTCCGGGGGCTGCCCGCGGTCCGATGCGAGTGGCTTCGCCCGGGTCGTCTGTGGAGTCTGCCCGTGTTCCCGGTCCGGCAAGCCCGCCTGGGAGACGCTCCGGCCCCACCAGGGGGCAGGGTGCCGTCCCGGAGATCTGCCGACGCGCCGGCACAGGGGCCGCCCGCTCGCATGGACGCCAGGTTGCGCATCAGCCGCCGCGGTGCGCCTTCGGGCACCGGCGTCGTCGCGTTGACCGCCCAGGACGACACCGCCGCCGGCGGTGACTGGTTCGACGTGATCCCCACCCCCACCGGCCGGCTCGCCCTCGTCGTCGGCGACGTCGTCGGACACGGTGTGACCGCCTCCGCCACCATGGGACAACTCCGCGCCCTGCTGCGCGCACGACTGGCCACCGGAACCGGCCCCGCCACCGCCGTGGCCGAACTCGACACCTTCACCCGAATCGTCACCGGTGCCCGGGCCGCCACCGTCTGCGTCGCAGAACTCGACCCCGCCACCGGCACCCTCCGCTACAACACCGCCGGACACCCCGCCCCCATCCTCCTGGCCGCCGACGGCACCGCCACCTACCTCACCCCCACCCCCACCGCCCCCCTCGCCACCGCACCCCCCACCGATACCGTCCACGAAGCCGTCACCGCCGAGGTCCCCCCGGGAGGCGCGCTCCTGCTGTACTCCGACGGCATCCTGGAACGCCCCGGCATCACCATCACCACAGGCCAGGACGCACTCCTGCGCACCGCCCGCGACGCGTTCCGCAACACCGTCCTGCCCGTGGGTGCTCCCGAACGCGCCGCGGAACGCCTCTGCGCCCAGGCACTGGAACTGCTCACCCGCTACACCGGCCACAGTGACGACAACACCCTCCTGGCCGCCCACCGCACCGACCCGACCCCGCCCCTGACACTGCGGTTGCCCGCCGCGTCGGGGAGCCTGGCGGAGCTGCGCTTCGAACTCGGCCTGTGGCTGCTCAACCTCGGCATCGACGGCGCCCAGGAGATCGAGATCCAGCACGCCGTCGGCGAACTGGCCACGAACGCCATCGAGCACGCCTACAACACCGCCCCCGAAGGCGCACACCCCACGCCTCCACCCGCTGACGCCACGGTGGAAGTCCGTGCCGACATCGACGCGGGCGGGAAGGCGACCATCACCGTCATCGACCAGGGTCGGTGGCGAGAACCCGGAAGCGCGGACGCCTACCGAGGCCACGGCCTCACCCTCGTCGAAGCCTTCGGCGAGCTCACCCTCACCCACGACGCCGGCACCCGCGCCCGCTTCACACGCGCCCTGACCCACCCCGTCGCCCTCGACCGCACCTCAACCCACCCCACCCCGGCCCCGCCCCGCCGTCCTCCGGATCGACGAAGACCCCGACGACCCCGCCCGCATCATCCTGACAGGAGTGGTGGTCAAGGACACCGTGGACGAATGCGACGTCCGGCTCCGCAAGGCCTCCCATGGGGCCACCACCGTCCTGACCGCCGACCTGACCGGCGTCGTCCACCTCGCCAGCTGCGGGGTGAAGGCCCTGTACCACCTGCGGGCCGACGCCCACGCCAACGGCACCACCCTCACCCTCACCGCCCGCGACGGCTCTCCCGCCGCCACGATCCTCGACCTCGTCCACCTCCCCCGCACCCCCTGAGAGTCCCCCGCACGCTCTGAGAGCACGCCTCCTGACCGCACCCACCCACCGCTCCGACCGGCAGACCCCGATGCTCGGCCACCCCCCCTGCGCCGGCCGCCCCTCCGACGGGAGCGGGCCGCGGGTCGGCCCGGCCGACCGACCGGCCTCGCCCTCGTTTCGCTCACGGGGCCGTGCCCCCGTGACGTTTCGTTTCAGGGACGGTCATCGACACGCTCGGCGGGCACGTGTATCCGGAGGCCCCTGTCGAGGCCCGAACACGCGAAGAGGGGTGCACGAAATGAACGTTCTCCGGGCCGAATGCCGCCCCGGGCCACCGGGTACCACCGTCCTCGCCCTGCACGGCGACGCCGACCTCCACACGGCCTGGGTGCTCGCCGAAGGACTGCGACAGGCCCTGACCGGACCACCCGCCCCGAGCACGCTGATCGTGGACTGCGCCGGCCTGCGCTTTTGCGCCGCCGCCGGCCTCAACGCTCTCCTGCACGCACGCCACACCGCCACCGACGCCGGAATCGGCTTCCGGCTGATCGCACCGGCACCTCAACTCGTCCGGATCCTGGCCGTCACCGACACAGCCACCACCCTCGGCCTTCCTGACACCGGGCCCGCCACCCACCCCGTCTGACCCCACTCCGCCGATCACGCTTCGCATGCCTCATCGACGGACCCCCGTCCTGCTCCAGCTGACCCGGGACCACCCGTCCCCACCCTCCCACCCCTCCTCCCAGGCCACCGCGCGGCCCCGCTCGCCCCGCACCCGCCGCGGTGTCCGGGGCGGGCCGGCTCGTGTGCCGGCGGGCTGCTCGGCACCTGCCGCTGGGCCGGAACAGCATCGCCGCAGCAGGCGGGGACGGCACCGGGCCTTCGCCGATGGGTGGGCCGAGCCGTGTTCAGCTGTCGCAGAGTGCGACGAGCCGCGGGTAGGCCAGCTGTTCGGTGGTGCGGGCGATCAGGTGGGACGGGGGCATCGGTGCAGTGTGTCTTGAGCATGTCGTAGGCGGGTGCGTAGGCGGCTTCGTCCCCGGCGGCGGCGGGAGGCATCCACCAGATGAGCAGGTGTGCGTGCCGGCGGGCGCCGGTAGGGGTGGCGTAGGGCACTTCGTGGATGATCAGCCGCGCCTGGTCGGGCGTGAGCTTCGCGAGCAGTTCCTCAGGCGTCCAGTTCGCCTCGGCTTCCACGTCCAGCAGTCCGTCGCTGAGACGCAGGACGACAGTGTTCACGTCCCGGTGCTCCCGCACGTGCCGGAAGGCCTCGGGGCAGATGTCCGCGAGCCGGACGACGGGGCTGTTCACGTGGGCCTCCAAAGCCGGGCCTGCGGGGAGCAGGACAAGCGGCCGAGCGGCCATGCCGCCGTAGTTCCCTGCGGGACCGTAGAGCAGGCATCGAAACCTGTTCGCGGCGTCGACCTGCCAGGCACCTGCCCTACCCACAGGCGCCAATCACCCTGAAACCGCAGATTCTTTCCATTCCGTTCCGTTTCGGCGACCTGTCGGTGAAGCCGGCGGCAGGAGGAGGCCGTCCACCGCACTGCCCGGAGCCCGGCCGGGGCAGCCGCAGCCGGGCTCCGGGCCGCCGCATCACCAGGGCGCAGCGCCCCACCGAGCCGTCACGCCGTGGCGGCGGCGGGGATCCGTACGATGACGCCGCTGCGGGGGCGGGTCGGGATCCTGCGGGTGGGGATGCCGAGGTCCTGTTCGGGCACCTCCAGATCGAGGTCGGCGAGGGTGGCCGCCAAGGTGGCCAGGAGGTGGACGGTGATGTCCTCGCCGGGGCAGCGGTGTCCGGTGTGGGGGTCACCTCCGCCTTGCGGGATGAGTTCGCCGGGGCCGGGCTCCCTGTCGAGGAACCTTCGGGGGTCGAAGCGGCGCGGGGCGGGCCAGAGTTCGGGGTCGCGGTGGTGGCCCGCGACGTCGAGGAGGACGAGGGTGCCCTCGGGTACGTCGTATCCCTGGAAGCGCAGGGGGCGCGCGGCCAGGCCGCCGACGAACGGCACGAAGGGGTAGGCACGCCGTACTTCGTGGGCGAACGCTCTGGCGTACGGGGTGCCGTCCGTGTGCAGTCGGCCGCGGACCTCGGGGAAGCGGTGCAGGGCGTGGGCGGCGAAGGCGGCGAACCACGCCACCGCCACGACGGGGCGGAGGACGTTGAGTACTTCCACCGCGGCGGTCGGGAGGTCGAGGAGGGCACCGTCGGCATCGCGATGCCGCGCCACTGCTTCGAGGACGGAGGGACCGTCGCCCGGGTGAGGGACGAGGGTGCCGCGGCGGGCGTCCGCGACGGCCCGGGCGAGCGCGACCTCCTGACGGTTGCGGGCCCTGCGGGCCTTCCAATGGCGGGGTCCGGGCGTGGCGAAGCCGTCCACCATGGCCACACAGTCCTCGGCGAGCCGCCGTACGGTGGGTGCGTCGGCGGCACCGGGGAGGCCGCTCCACTCCGCGGCGGCACCGGCGAGCGCCACGGCCATCTCATCGAAAAGGACGGCGCGGCGGCCCCGGAGGCCGTCGATCCTGCGCAGCCAGTGTTCCCTCGCCAGTCGGCCGAGGGAGTCGACGCCCTCGGGGGTCATGAGCAGGCTGGTGAACAGTTCCTTGCGGACGGCGTGGGCGGCTCCGTCGAGGGTGTGGACGGCACCGCGGCCGAAGAGCGTGTCCAGGACGGGCGCCGGCAGCGCGCCGTGCCGCAGGACGTGGCGTTCGTCGTAGAAGAAGGCGATCGCGGCCGGGCCGTGCAGCAGCAGGGCGGGCCGTCCCATCAATCGCATCGGGACGGCCGGACTGTCCCCGTGCCGTCGACGCAGGGCGGGTGCCCAGTCGTAACCACGGGCCAAGAGGGCGAGGGAACTGTCGGCGAGAGGTGGCATGCCGATCGCCTACCCGGCCGCCCCCGACGCACGCGCAAGCACCCGACCGGGCCCGGGACCGGACGCGGGTGGGAGGCGGGGTGCCACAGCGCCGGTCGCCCGAGGCTCCGAAGGCAGATGGTTGTTCGGGAGTAGGCTGGCAGGTAGCCGTTGGTGTGACCCGCGCTGTCGCATCCCCCCAGAGCGTGGTGGGGTGCTTCCGGTACGGACCTCCTCGATTCACGTGGCCCCGTGTGGTCGCGTACTTCCTTCCCGCTTTTTCGCGGATAGGGGAGGGCCTTCCTTCTACCGGGGCGGCAGCCATGGACGGCCCTACCCCGCAACCCGCCCCTGCCCCTGCTCCCGCTTGTTCTCGTGTTCGTGTGTACGGGTCCGGGTCCGCTCGGGCCGAGGCCACCGGGCGCCCGGCGGGTCTGTCGGGGCGGGCGTGGGTGGTGTTGTCCGGGGACCTCGACGCGGACGCCGAACACGCCCTCCGCGCGGCCTTCGAGGCCGCGGGGACCGCCCGCCTGGCCGTCGACGTGTCAGCAGTGGGATTCGCCTCCTGCGCGCTGCTCCATGTCCTCCTCGCCGACCGTGATCGGATGGTGGTGGCGGGCGAGGTGCCCGTGCGGTTGGCGCGCTTGTTCGCGTTGACCGGCACCACATCCCTGTTCACCTACGCCCCGGACACCGCCACCGTCACCGTTCCCAGTGCTCCGGCCGGGCCGCTCGCGGAAGGGCCCCGGCGACGACCACCCCTGCCGCCCCCGACCCGGACGCCGCCCCCGATCCTGACGCCGGCCGTGGCCCGGTGTTGGGGCGGCCCCGGGTCTCGATGCGGGCGCAGATCGCCGTGGTGACGGAGGAAGCGGATCGCTGGTGCGTGACGGCGCCTGGCGGGTGGCTTCGGGGGACGCGGACCTGGCCCGCCGGGCCGCGGATGCCCTGGCCGCGGTGATCGGCCCGCCGGGCTTCCAGGAGCTCCTTCCCGGCCTGGTACGTCTGGAGCACCTCCGCGAAGCCCTGGCCGTCCTCGCCCTGGCCACGGCCCGGACCCACGGGCATGTGGCCTGGTTCCTGGCGTCCGCCAGTCACGCCTTGACGCCGGTGTTGCAGTGGCGGGCCCTGACCGCCGACCCCGACCACGCCTTCGGCACGATCCCGCCCACCACTACCGAACTCGCCGACGCCGAACACGCCATCCGCCACCTCCACACCGCCCTTACCCACTTCCCTGCCGAGACCGGCGACGGCGAAGCGAACGGCAGCGACTCGGTGGACTCCGAACAACGGGGCACAGTGCCGGGGCAGCCGTGACAGCACCCGTCGCCGCGCCCGTCCGGCCCCGGCTGCTGCCCGTGGTCGTGGAGGTCGGGTGGATCGGAGCCCGAGCGCGGGTGACGGCCCCCCGATTGGCCCACCTCGGAAGACGGAACGCAGCCTCAGCCCGCTCACGCCAGCCAGGTGATGCGGGTCACCGTGAGGATTTCGGGGTCGCCGCTGAACCATTCGATCAGCACGGGCTGCTGCGCCACGGGTAGGTCGTGCACATCGCCCCACTGATCCGTCGGGGTCGCGCCCTCGGGCAGCGTGCCCTGCTCGTGGGCGGCCGCGATCAGGGCCAGCGTGCGCGCGGTCGCGGCGAAGACCTCGGGGGCCTTGTCCGCCATGTCGTGCAGGACGGCTGCGGCGCCCTCCGTCAGGCCGTGGCTCACGCAGCGCCCGTGGCCGCGATCACGTCGGCGAGGGACCGTGTTCCCGTACGGTCCCCGGCCCGCAGTGCGGCCGCGTGGGCGCGGTCGGTGTCCGTTCGGCCGGAGTCGGCCACCGCCCGCAGGTACCAGGTCTCCATGACGGCGAGCATCGCCTCGCCCGCTTGTGCGGCGAGGAGTTCACCCAGGAAGACGCCCTTTCGGGCGGGTGCCAGGGCAGCGGCGATCGCGTTCGCCGTGCGGGGGAGGGGCTCGGGGGCGGAGTGCTGGGGCAGGGCTCCCACGGTGGTGTCCTTCCGTCGGCCGCAGCCTGATCCACCCGTTGCGCGGGTCGACCTGACGCCGGACGCCCGCCTCGCGGACGCAGCTGCGATGCACGCGCCGTTTCCGCACAGCCTACGGCCTACCGGCCCGTTCCCGAGGGGCCGCGGACGAACCCACCGGGACTCGTCCGGCGCCCGTCAGCGCCGGGCCGGGCCGCGGCGGTCTTGCGGAGCGCGGGGTGGACCGGGGCAGTCCCCTTCGGTACAAGGCATCGGTTGGATGTGTAGCCGATGACGGCGACGACAGCGGCTACGTCGGGAGAGCTCGCCGCGGGGGCTATCGATTCGGGGTGTCCCGAGGGGGGAGTGGGCTCAACAGGGCCCACGGACCGGAGGGAAGGAGAACCGGACGCGAGGTCGATTGTCCGGACAGCCCAGGAACGGAGCGGCCCGGCAGAATCAGGGTCACATCTGCCGATCCACCACGTCGACGTCGTATGCCAACGTCCACGGCTCGAACCCTTCCGCACGACACGGCGGTGGTGACGATGGCGAGGTGGCGGCGGCGACCACGGAGCCGGCGTTGGATCTCTGCGGTGGTCGGGCCGGGCCGGGCGGGCCGAGCTCGACGCCGAGCCACCCGCATGCCCTTCGGTCGGCCCGGTACCACCTGGGCCGGCCCGCCCGGCCGGGATGCGCCCTGCCGTGCCCCGACGGAGGCGGAACTCGAAGGCGGGTAGGGCCTGTTGCTGTGGTGGCGGTCCGTCCGGCCTGGCATTTGCCGCTGGAGTGCGGCTTCGGGCACGATCTCTTCCATGGTTTCGGTGGTGCAGAACGTGGCGGTCGACTGTACGGATGCCTATGAACTGGCTCGGTTCTGGAGCGCGGCGCTCGGTCGTCCGCTGCATCCGGAGGCAGAACCGGGGGACGTGGAGACCGCGGTGATCCTGCCGGACGGCCTCCAGCTGTACTTCAACCAGGTACCGGAGCCGAAAACGGTCAAGAACCGGATCCACCTGTGTCTGCGCCCCGAGACCTCGCGGGAGGAAGAGGTCCACCGACTGCTCGGCCTCGGTGCCACCCTCGTCGCCGATCGCCGGGAGCCCGACGGTGCCGGGTGGGCCGTCCTCGCCGACCCTGAGGGCAACGAATTCTGCGTGCTGCGCAGCGAGGCCGACCGCGCGGCAATGTCTTCCTGAGGACCACTGGCCCACTTCTCCGGTGATTCCGTCATCGCCCAGCCGGGCCGCCGGCCCTTACATACCGGTGTCGAACCGGCTCGTCGCGTTCATGGCGTCCCTCAGGCCGGGATCGTCCCCAGGAGCGGCTGTCCCTGCGCGGTCCTGCGGGCGACGGCCGAGGCCGGTCCTCCCGCCACGGCGTGCCGCGCCCGGCCCCGCTCGGGACTGGCACAAGTGCCGTTCCCTAGTTCTGCCGGTGGAACTGCCTGTTCCGCCGCCGCGAGGTCGGGTTGGGTGGGGTCGGCGTCCGTACCCCCGCCGTCCCTGAGAGAGAGCGCCTCCTCCCATGTTCAACAGAGATCGCCGCCGCATGCGGCTGGTCTTCGCCGCCGTGGCCGGGCTCACGGCCGCGTTGATCGCGTCCGTACTCCCAGGGGCGGCCGTCGCCGCGCCCGGGCCGCCGAACCGGCTCGGGCCGGTCCAGATCCAGAACGCCCTGAACGGTCTCGCCGTGGACGCCGAGGCCGGGGACATGGAGGAGGGCCGCAAGATCCTCCAGTTCACGTACGGCGGCCGGCACGGGCAGCAGTGGTGGTTCGAGGCCGCGACCGGCTCCTCGTACTACCTGAAGAGCAACGTCAACGGTGCCTACTGCATCGGCCTCGACGGCACCCTCGCCGTCCTGAAGCTCTGCGGCGCCGACGGTACGACCTGGGAGTTCGACCAGGTCCAGGCCGACACCTACCTGCTGAAGACGCCTGGCGCCGACCTGTACCTCACCTCCTCCACCACCGCGGGCGGCAAGAGCAACAGCGGGGTCCAGCTCGCCCTCAGCACCCGCGCCGACGCCGACTCCGGCCGCGGCCGCTGGCGCCTGACCGACCTGGTCCTGGAGGAGTACACCCCGCCGGCCGACCCGCGGCTCGACCAGGCGACCTTCCTCACCACCCACAACGCCTTCAACTCCTACGGCGACGGCTTCGTCTTCCCCAACCAGTCCCGCAGCATGGCCACCCAGCTGGACGAGGGCGTCCGGGGCATGATGCTGGACGTCTACGACGACGGTGACCCCGAGGACCCGCTGCGCATGTGCCACGGCACCTGCGTCGTCGGCGGCAACCGCGTCTACCTGGACGGACTGGCCGACATCGTGACGTTCCTGAAGAAGGACGCCGACGCCGTGGTCACCGTCTTCCTGGAGGACCGGGTCGACGACCGGGCGAAGATGGCCCGCGAGATGGCCCGCGTACCCGGCCTGACCGATCTGGTCTTCGACCCCGTGGCGCAGGGGGTGGCCACCCACGGCTGGCCGACCCTGTCGCAGATGCGCACGCTGGACAAGCGGCTGCTGATCTTCTCCGACAAGAGCGACGTGCCCGAGGTCGGCGTCCGCCTCCAGCGCGACTGGACGGTCGAGAACTTCTGGAGCATGGGCGACCTCGCCGGCAACAAGGACTGCTACACCCGCTGGGACGAGATCCCGCTCACGCGGCAGGAGCCCGGCTTCACCCCGCTGTTCGTGATGAACCAGTTCCGCAACGCCCCCACCGTCATCACCGCCGCCATCGACAACGGCGACTCCCTGGTCGACCGGGCGCTGAACATCTGCGGCCCGGCCGCCCGCAAGACGCCCAACTACGTCGCCGTCGACTTCTACGAGCTGCCCCTCGGCGGCTCCACCCACCGCGCCATCGAGACCATCGGCCGCCACCGGTACACCCCCGAGGCCGCCGCGAACCCGAACCCGACCCCGCCCTCCCGGCTCCTGAGCGCCTACAACCGCAAGGCGCAGCTGCCCGGCATGCCGAACTGGGCGGGCGCCGGATACCGCGGCGGCAGCCTGCTGCCCGGTGAGGCGCAGCACACCGGCGACGAGGCCTGCCGCATCACCCCGGAGGAGCTCGACGGCACCTACGGCGTCAAGCCGGACGACGAGGCCGACGACTCCGCCGGTCTCCAGCGTGCCATCGACGACATCCGCACCCGGTGCGGGGGCGCCGCGCAGTTCGAACGGCTGTCGCTGATCACCCTGCCCGCCGGCAAGCTGAACATCAGCCGGCAGATCTCCGTGGACGCCAGCTACCTGACCATCCGCGGCCAGGGCAGCGACCCGGCCCGGCCCGGGGGCACCCGGATCGTGTTCCGCCCCGACGACGACACCAAGTACGACACCCTGACCTCCGACGGCAGCCGCTGGGACCAGGACGCCATGTCCTACGGCTCGGGCGCGGACACCGGCAAGGGCGGCTGGATGTGGCCCGGCCGCGGCCTGTTCCGCGTCTCGACCCGCGAGGTCGCCCCCCGGTACGCGGACGAGCTGGCCGCCGCCCCCGCGAACCGCAAGGACCTCTTCGAGGGCTCGATCAACCAGCACTGGGCCTCCGGTGTGAAGCTGCGCACCTCCACGGCCGCGCCGGGCTTCTCCGCGAAGGAGGGCGACCGCGTCGTCCACCTCGACGCCAAGGCCGACCCGGCCCGCTTCCCCGTCGGCGGGCACGTATGGGTGGGCGCCGCGAACAGCCGGAAGTTCTACGCCCTCCAGAGCGCCTCCGACGAGGGCCGGTACGAGAACCTGCACATGCGCCAGCAGGTGTTCCGCATCTCCTCCGTCGACGCGGCGAACCGCACGCTGACCCTCGACAAGCCGCTGGAGTTCGACCTCCCGGTGGACTCCACCTCGGACGGCTCCGCCGCGATCGACGGCACCGTCTACCCCAGCAAGGTCACCCCGCTGAAGATGGTGGTCGGAGTCGGCTTCGAGAACTTCTCCTTCACCCAGGACATGCCCGGGATGACCCCCGAGCAGGCCCGGCACAACTACGGCAACCTGGCCCCGGCGTACGCCATGCACGGCCTGGTCTTCAAGTGGGCCGCCGACTCCTGGGCCCGCGGCGTGCGCGCGGAGATGACCGGATCGCACCCGATCGTCACCGAGGTCGCCAAGAACCTCCAGTTCGAGCGCAACCACCTCGACGGCGCGTGGAACAAGGGCAAGGGCGGCAACGGCTACTTCCGCGGCAGCCGCGTCTGGGACTCCCTCTACGCCCTCAACACCACCCGCAACCTCCGCCACTTCACCCTCCAGTGGTCGGCCTCCGGGAACGTCGTCTACGGCAACGACTTCGACTCCGACCTGAACCTCCACGGCGGCTGGGAGCGCCGCAACCTCTTCGAGAACAACACCGTCCGCGTGCCGTACGAGCACTACTCGGGCAACTGCACCGCCCGCTGCGGCGGAGAGGGCGGCGAGGTCGAGTCCGGCACCTGGTACCCGATCTGGTGGGCCGCGGGCGCCAAGGCGCTCAAGTGGTCCGGCTCCTCCGGCCCGCAGAACGTCTTCGTCAACAACACCCTGTCCAAGCAGCTCACCAAGGGCGGTCCGTACACGGACTACCTCCCCTACGGGAAGACGGCCGCCGGCCCCCAGCCCGTCTACCAGTTCGGCTCCGCGCCCGGCGACCCCTCCCGCTTCCAGCACCTGTCTCAGGGGGGCAGCCCGATCGCCGACTGGAGCGGCCGCGAAACTACCGACTTCACGGCCTCTGCCGGCGTGAACACCACCCACACCGCCCCGCACACCTCGGTGTTCCTGAGGAACACGGGCTGACACGGGCGGAACACCCGTGCCCCCGCGTGCGGCAGCCCGGCTGCCGCACGCGGGGTCCGGGCTCGGGCCGCCCGGTCAGCCTGCGAGGGCGCGTCACGAACGTGTCGGATCCCCGCGTTCACGCCAGGAAGTCCCCGATCAGGTCGGCCGGGTTGGTGGCCTTGGTGGCCTCCTCCTCCCAGCCGGGACGGTCCATGTCGAACACGACCACGGGCAGGGGGCGGCCGAAGACCCTCTCGATGGCGCCGCTCGCATGGAGATATCGGGCGAGGTCGATCACGGCGTCGTGGAAGTGGAGTTCGAGGAGGCCGGACTTGGCGCGAAGCCCCTCGTCCTCCAGCATCCGACCGAGATCGAACTCGCCGTCGTACCAGATGCCGAGCCCTCGTGCCTCCTCCTCGTACAGGGGGCCGCCGACCGGGTCCTCGGGAACGTTGCCGAGCTTGTCGAAGCCCTCAAGGATCCAGAAGGCATGATTCCAGCGCACCTCCCAGGGATCGGAATCCCGACTCATTCCCTTCTCGCACTGGCTCTCCGTGTTGTAGCCGATGTCCACGTACGGGTGGCGGTTGTCGGCGTCGATGCGCCAGATGTTGAAGGCCAGGACGTACACCTCGCGCTTCAACTGCTCGGGAACGCACTCCAGGATCCCGATGGCGGCCTGCCGCAGATGCGTCTGGAAAGTCTTCTGTTCTGTCACAGCGCCAGCGTCTCACCGCCCCCGAAGGCCCTGCCGCCGCGGCCTCAGCCCCTGTGGAGTTCAGAACCCCCGACCACGACCGGGCCCGGGGCCGACTGTCCTGGCACCGGGCCCGGCGGGCGCCTGCTCCGGCAGTGGTTTCGGCCTCGGGGCGTTCTGTTTCCTGAGGCGGGTCAGTCGGCCGGGCCGTCGACGAAGTGGCGGATGTCGGAGGCGAGCGAGGACATCTGCGCGCCTGCTTCCAGCCAGGTGGTCACCGAAGCGCTCCATCCTGCCGCGGTACTCCGCCAGGGGCGAAGTGTCCACGTCAGACCGACGTGGCCGCCGGACCGGTGCACCGCGGACACGGCCAGATCCCTGTCGCCGGTGGTCCAGAGCCGCTCTCCTTCCCAGCCCGCGAAGTCGCCCGCCAGCGCCTCCAGGAAGCCGCCGAGACCCTGGCTGTCACCGACCCATCCCACGACATCTTCGATGCGGGCACCGAGCCCCGGCCCTCGGACCTCGACCGAGTAGTGGACACACCAACCGTCCTCGGAACTCCGCTCGCAGAGTCGCACCGTCACGGAGGCGTTGTCCCGGCAGACGACGGCGACCCCGTCCGGTCCATCGACAGCACCGCTCGAAAAAGTCATGGGCGCAACCGTAGGTCAGCCCGGCCTGTCGTGACCGATGTCGGGCTCCGGGAGGAATCGCATGGACCGCAGGTCCTGGGCCGTGATCGACTGGGGTGATGAGCTTGTCCGTGGATGTCTTCGTCGTCGGTGACGACGGTCAGGTGCACGTGCTGGATGTCCCCGAGGGCGGTTCGGACCTCGCGGGGTTCGAACGCTGGCGTACCTCGGTGTGGGGCAACGAGAACGTTCGCTCACTGGGTGCGAGCTTCTTTCCGGTTCTGGCGAGCGATGACTTGAGGGTGCCTCCGCACCGGGTGAGGGAGTTCTTGACCGAGTGCGCCTTGATCCGCGGCAATCTCGACGCTGTTGCCCCGCGGACCGATCCGTCGAAAACCCACGCCGAGTACGTCCGCCAGATCGCGCAGCGGCTGAAGAACATCGAGGAAGCGGCCGAGCGCGCCCTGGGCGTCGCCGGAGGTGTCCTGATCTGGTAGCGCGCGCAAGGGCGCGCCCGTACGGACCGGTGCTCGTCCCCGTCGACCGCGACCACATGAGCCTCCTGCGGGACGCGATCGGCAACGTCCGCCGCACGGCCGCCGACGCCCCAGCTCGGGAAGCCGCCGCCCGCGCCCGGGAGCGGCACAAGGAGCGGGTCGGACAGGTAGCCCGATGACGAAGCTGGCGGAACGCGGAGGGTTTGTCCGCAGCGGGCAGAGGTCGATGCTCCATGGAGCAGGTCAGCGGGGCCGAAGCGGAGCGCGACCGGTGCGACGAGGTCAGCCGCCGGGGTCAAGGTGTCCCCCGGGAGAGCGGCTGCGCGCGCAAGCACTGGTGTTCCACCGTTCACCAGGCGCTGAGCAGGCCGATTCTGTGACTCCGCGCAGGGCCGTTTTGGTGGTGGACGATGGGGGCGGCGTCCACGGTGGTCAGGAAACGCCCCTTCCGGGGCTCTGACCTGCTGCGTCGGCATGGGGTTCAGGCGCCGCGCCCCGCGGGGGAGTGCTCACCCGAACGGGCGGCGGAGTTGTCCCGCGGCCCAGGGACGAATTCGACTGGCTCACCGACACCCGTCCGAATCGGCATCGACGTAGTGGAGCGCGCGGCCCGGGGAACCTCATGGTCGGCGACGAAACGCGGTGACGCCGACCGGCGGAACGGCGGACGAAGTGCCGTGCATGAAGGAGTAGTCCCAGGTGAGTAGGAACGCGCGACCCGAGGCGAACCCGGGTCCGGCCGGACCCCCATCCGGCGGGACGGAGTCCCCCAAGGCCGGCAGCGCCGGGCCGAAGGACACCGTCCCGGCCCAACACCGCGCCACCACGGGACCCGTCGCCGCCAGCGGTACGGGCGAAACGGCCGGTGCGGTGGGAGGCAGCGTCGCGGCCGGCACCGTCGCGGATGAAGGCAACGTCGCGGACGAAGGGAACGTTGCGAACGAAGGCCAGGTGGCCACCTCCCCGGAGGCAGGCCCGGGTGCCGACGGGCCGTCCGCCGAGGATGTCCCCGTCGCCGTTCCCCCCGCCGAGGCGAGCCAAGGCCCCGCCGCCCCCTCGGCCGGAGCCGGCCCCGCTCGTGCCGGTGCCCTCGTCGCCGCCAACGGCCGGGTGATCGCCCGGACCACCAGAGTCGCCGACCCCACGGCTCCCGCCGGAACCGGAACCGGAACCGGCGCTGGACGGCGGGACGAAGGGAAGACCCGCACGCGCCCGGTGAGGGCTCTGCTCGCTGCCGGTTGCGCCGTCGCGATCGCCGCCGTCGCCACGCCGTTCGTACTCGATTCCGTCAACGGCCGCGACCAGACGGTGGCCGACGACTCCGCCGTGCAGGAGCCCCGTGCGTCCCGTGCGGTACCGCCAGCCTCCCAGGCGGGGACACTGCTGCGCACGATGGCCCTGACCACGAGCGCGGTCGGCTACGCGCCCGGCGTGAGCAGCGCCGAGCGCGGCGTCCTCGCCCCGGCCCGACAGAGCAGCCGCCGCTACGCGCTCGCGGCCTGGGCCGCGTCCGGCCGTCCCACCGGCGACGAGGCCCTGTACGGTGCGCTGCTGCGCTCCGGAAGCGCGTACGACGAAACGGTGACGACGACGCACCGCGGGCTTGCCCCCCAGGGCGAGGTCCTCGCGGTCGACGTCGCACCGGAGGGCCACAAGCTGGCGGTCCTGACCCGGCAGCGAGGGGCCGCGCAGGCCCGCATGCAGATCCTGACCTTCGGAAAGGACGCCGCGGCCCCGAAGTGGTCGACGATCGGCCCCTCCGTCGATCCCGCCTCCGCCTTCGCGATCAGCGACTGCGGCGGCATGCTCGCCTTCGCCGAGCCGAACGGCCATCGCGAGGTGTGGAACATGATGGGTGCCGAGCCGAGGAAGACCTTCGAGTCCAACGGCGACGGTGTGAACCGCGCGGCGGGCGAAGTCCAGTTCCTGGACTTCAACAACGACACCCACCGCCTGCTGTACGCGCACGGCCCACGCGACGCACTGCGCGGTGAAGTCGTCGCAGTCCACCAGGACGTGCCCATCGTCGAGAGCGACGTCACCTTCCCCCACAGCCGGGAGGTCCGCGAAGTCCGTCTCGACGGCCTGAAGCCCACAGTGGCCACCGTTCCCGTGGGCGTTGACGACGCCTTCCTGGCCCGCTCGGGTGAACGCCTCACGGTCGGCCCCGGGGGCAGCGAGACCCGTACCGACGCCTCCCACCGGTACCTCGTGGAACGCAGGGGCTCCGCCGACGACGTCCACGCCCTGCGCGTCACCCTCCCGCAGTTCGGCCGCACGTACCGGGCAGTGCTCCCGGCCGGCTCCCGTGCCACCGACATCGCGGGCGGGGAGCAGACCATGGTGGTGCCCGTGCGCGAGGACGGGAAGACCCTGCGGATGATCGTCATCACGGATGACGACCTCACCGTCGTCGACGCCACCCGCGTCGACGACACGAACGAGCGAGACTTCCCGAGCGCCGACGCCCTCGTGGCAGATGCCTGCAAGGCCGGCGCGGAGCGTCTCACCGCCCGCGAACTCGCACCGCTTCCCCAGGCAGAGCGCAAGGCAGCGGCGGCCGCCTGGCCCTGTACCTGAGCCGCGTCAGACATCGAATTCCGACACCCGCGCCGCGGTACACGTCCTCGGCGCGCCGGCCCCTGGCGAGTGTCAGGGCTCGGTGCCCGCTTCGCCCAGGACCGTCCCCCTCACCGTGGCGGAGGATCGGCACCAGCCTCTCGGTGGCGTCGCAGCCGGTGCGTACGACTCTGCCCGGCCCCGGGAGGACGATGTCCAGGGGCGGCCGGGTCGCGACCGTACGGGCGCGGTCCCGGCGGGGCGGTACCTTCGCCGGCTCAGTAAACCGGGTGCGGTCGGTCGCCGCGATGTTGTGAGATGCGGGCCATGACGATTGTTCTGAACGAGCCCGACGTCGGGGGACTGACCGGGGCCGTGGATGCCCTGCGCGCATGGCAGGACGACCACACGCCGTTGCAACTCCATCCGGGAGACCTCGGCTGGGCCTGGGCGTTGGGCGCTGAGAGGTTGGTCGCGGCGGTCCGCACCTGGAGCGTGGGCGGACGGATCATTGCCGTCGGATACCTGGACGCCCCTGATCTGCTGCGTCTGACGACCGCGCCTGACCTGTGGCAGGACGGTGATCTGGCGCGCCGGCTGGTGGCGGACCTCAATGATCCGGCGCGTGGGGTTCTGCCGCCCGGGAAAGCCGGTCTCGAAATCCCCCACGGCGCCCTGCTCCGCGAGGTCCTCTTGGAAACGGGCTGGAAACCGGACGAGTCGTGGACGCCGCTGCACCGCGACCTCGTCGGGCCCGTGAAGGACTCCGGCCTGCGGATCGAGGTGGCCGGTCCGCAGAAGGCGGCGGTGCGGACCGCGGTGCACCGCTCGGCGTTCGACAGCCCGTGGTTCACGGAGGAGATCTGGCACGTCCTCGCGGCGGGGCCGGTCTACGCCGACGCCCGTTGCCTGATCGGCTACGACGACCAGGACAACGCGGTGGCCGCGGCCACGGTCTGGTCGGCCGGGCCCGGCAAACCCGGCCTGCTGGAGCCGGTGGGCGTGCACGCCGACCACCGCGGTCGCGGCTACGGGACGGCGATCAGCGTCGCCGCCGCGGCGGTACTGCGTGAACTGGGTGCATCGAGCGCATTCGTCAGCACCCCGACGTCGAACGCCGCCGCCGTCGCCACCTACAGGGCCGCTGGATACGAGCCCTCTCCCGAACGGCTGGACGTCAGCCGAGCGGCCTGAAGCCGCGACCGTCCGGGCGCCCTGACCGGACCACCCGGCACCCCCGTCCCCGACCGGCCCTGCGGTGCCGGCACACCGGAGGCAGGCCGCTCCGGCCAGGGCGCGGGGTGTGGCCCGTGGTTGCGCGGTGCCGCCGAGCCTGGCCGGCAGGCCGCAGCCGGGGCCGTTTGTCGTGCACGGCCCAGGCCGGGGCTCAGATGGTGAGGTGCTGTTTGGTACCGGAGTCGTCGGCGGTCGTCTCCGGGGCGATGCCGTGCTGCTCGTCTTCGGGGCGACCCTTCTTTGGCAGCAGGAAGGTGATTGCGAAGAAGACCACCAGCAGGCATGCCTGGACGATGAGGGCCCGGTGGAAGCCGCCGGTGAAGTCACCTGTCTTGGCCTGGGCGAAGAACACCGAGCCGAAGACGGCGACGCCGATGGAGCCGCCGACCGCCTGGACCGCCGACAGGACGCCGGAGGCGGATCCGATCTCGTCGTCGTCGACCGCGGCGAGGATGAAGCTGAACAGGGCGGCGATCACCATGCCGGCGCCGATGCCCGCCACTGCCACGCCGGGTGCGATGTCCCCGATCGAGAACGAGGCGGGGTCGAGGCCGTCGAGCTCGAACCACAGCACGGCCGCGCCGGCCAGCTGGACCAGCGGTCCGATCTGGAGCACCGTGCGGCCGATCCTGTCGGCGAGGAACGCCCCGCTGATGGCGCCGCCGAGCGCTGTTCCCACCGCGAGGGGCAGATTGCCCAGTCCCGCTTCACCGGCGGTGAAGTTCCGGCCGATCTGGAGGTACAGGGTCAGGACGAGCTGGGTGCCGACGAGCCCGCCGAAGAACAGGGCGATGCCGCCGAGTCCGACGGTGAAGGCGGGCTTGCGCAGCAGGCCCGGGGTCACCAGCGGTTCGCGGCCGGCGGCGGCCGTGCGGCGCTGCTGGAGGGCGAAGAGGGAGAACCCGATGGCCGAGGCGGCCATGGACATCCACGTCCACAGCGGCCAGCCGCTCTCCTGCCCCTGGTTGAGCGGCAGCACGAGCAGGGCACAGGACGCCACGACCAGGGCGGCGCCGGTCATGTCGACCCGGATCGTGCGGTCGCCCGCCTTCTTGGGCACGAACTTCGCGGCGACGATCAGTGCCGCGATGCCGATGGGCAGGTTGATCAGGAACACCGAGCGCCAGCCCAGGCCGAAGAAGTCGCCCTCGATGAGGAATCCGCCCAGGACCGGGCCGATGATGCCGCCCAGGCCGAGGACGGGGCCGAAGATCGCGAAGACCTTGGTGAGCTCGGGGCCGGAGAAGTTCTCGCGCAGCAGCCCCAGGCCCTGGGGCAGCAGCATCGCTCCGGCGGTGCCCTGCACCAGACGGAAGGCGATCAGCGACTCGATGTTCGGCGCGATCGCGCACAGCAGCGAGGCCGTGGTGAAGGCCGCGAGTCCGATCAGGAACATCCGGCGCCGCCCGTAGCGGTCGCCGAGCCGCCCGCCGAGCACCAAGCCGGCGCCCAGGGTGAGGGCGTAGCCGCCGATCACCCACTGCAGTCCGACCGAGCCGGTGCCGAGGGACCTCTCCAGGTCAGGGCCGGCGACGTTGACGATCGAGGCGTCCAGGAGATCCATGATCTCCGCGACGATCATCACCGCCAGGATCAGCCACCGCCATCGGTAGGGCTCGGTCGTCTCCTCCCGGGTGGGGGAAGGGTCACGCATTCCAGATACCTCCATGGTGAAGTAATTCCACGGTGAAGGTAAAGTGGTGGCGGTAGGTTGTCAAAGCGGATGACCGTGCGGGCCGCGCGACAGGAGAGAAGGGCGAAGGCGTGGAGGAAGCAGTGCGCGACGACGTCGCGGAGCAGCGCGAGCGGCTGATGGAATCGCTGAGGATCTACGGCGGCCACTACGCCGAGCTCAGCCGGCGCTTCGCCGCCTGGCTGGGCCTGCACTCCACGGACGCCACCGCGGTCCTGGAGATCGCCGCCGCCGAGGAACGCGGCACCCCCCTGTCACCGGCGCGGCTGAGCGAGCGGATCTCCCTCTCCACCGGCGCCACCACCGCACTCCTGAACCGCCTCGAAGCGGCGGGACACATCACCCGCGCCCGCGAGCACTCCGACCGGCGCATCGTCACACTGCGCAGCGGCGGGCACATCCAGGAGCGGGCGGACGAGTTCTTCGGCCCGCTCGCCCACCGCCTCGACTCCGCGATGTCGCCCTACCCGCCCCGGTTCCTGGAACAGGTCGAAGCGTTCATGGCCCACCTGAACACCACCATGGACAGCCACCTCACGGAACAGGACGCAGTGGGGACCGCGCCCCCCACACTCCCTGAGGGATGAACTTCCTGACCGGCTCGCTCCCAGCAGGCTTCCCCTCACCCCCCGCATCCTCTTCACCCACGCCCCGCCCTACGCGACCGACGAGCAGCCGCCTGCACGACGTCGCCGTCCGACTCCGGTGGGGCGGCGGCCTTGCACGCGTTGTACCGCCCGGACGGCGTGGGCCGACTGGTCCTCCTCAACCCCCGGCTGGACCACCGGGAGCGGTGCGTCACCTCCCGCCCGTACTACGGCGACGGCGAGTACATCCTGTCCGAGGTCCACGCCCCGACGCTCTTCGTCCACCGGTACGAAGGACACTTTCGTGCCGGTGGAGTCCACCCGCCGCCACGCCCGTGTCCTGCCCGGCCCGGTCGACGTGCTGGAGCTGAACGGGGCGCAGCACGGTTTCGCGGTGCACGACGATCCCGGGTACACCGATCCCCAGCCGCAGGTGTGGCCGGCGCAGGCGATCGAGCAGGTGGGAGCGTTCCTGACTGTCCAGGAGCTATCGGGCCGATCGGCTCCCAGGTGGGCGCAGTGCTGCGCTCACAGGCGTGCCTTAATCGAATGTCCGTGCGGTTTGATCGCATCGGCTATAGGGGAACCGGGCGTGGTGTCAGGACCGCTGTAACAGTGGCCCCGCGCCTCGCCGACGCCTTCGCTTCATCGGGCGGACATTCATTACCTGCCTCAACCCGGACCCAAAATCTATGACGGCCGGAGTAGACATTGGCAGGTGTGGTGGGTATGGTTTCTGTCGTAGCCCGAAGAGAACGAAGGCCCGGCAGAGACGAACTGCCGGGATGCGGTACTGGCAGTACCAGCAGTTGCAGGACGGCTTGGTCGTGGAGTGTCGAAGCCAATGTGGGTGATGGACGGCGACGGGACTGACGGCCGGGCCGGGTGGCCCGCAGTGATCAGGGGCTGCCGCAGCAGTGCCGGTTGTTGACGCAGTGGTGTACGCAGCAGTGAAGTGAATGGTGGTACCTCGGTGAAGGCGTCTGCTGCGGGCGCGCGCACCGGGAGGTCCGGCAGTGGGGTTCCAAGCCAAGGGCGGTGTTAGGACGGCGAACGGGGCTGGCTGGCGGAACGTGGCGTTCAAACAGGCCACGAGTGGTCGCAGTAGGAGCAGTACGTAGTCGCAGTGGAGTAGTTGATCGTCAGAGAGAAGAACGGAGGAGCTCAGGCGAACGCCATCGGGATCGCCCGGACCGTCACGGGGTTCGGGTACCGCAGGACATCGATAGTGAGGTGATCTCCGGTCAAGCACCGCGATCCCCGCGAAGCCGACAGCGTCCCCGTCGGTTGAGCGGACACAGAAGGTCCACGCAGCATCAGGGCCGGCAGATGGTGTAGCCACCCGTGACCCCACCACCACCGCCGCCACCACTCGCTCCCACACC